>CAXIDD010000285.1:0-7009 GCA_964021975.1 uncultured Saprospirales bacterium
TGGCTTCAATCAAGTCTTTTTCTTTACATTCTTTAGCTTCTCCTTCTACCATCATAACATTGTCCATGGTAGCCGCAACAATAAAGTCCATATCAGCCTGCTCCATTTCCGAGCGGCTAGGATTGATTTTGAAATCGCCATTGATACGAGCTACACGGACCTCAGAAATTGGTCCAGCAAAAGCAATATCAGAAACTGAAAGTGCAGCAGAAGCAGCTAGTGCCGCTAAAGCATCTGGCAAGGTTTCTTTATCACCGGAGATCAAGTTTAAGATTACCTGGGTTTCATTCATATATCCATCTGGGAATAAAGGACGAATGGCCCGGTCAATTAATCTACATACTAAAACTTCACCGTCATTCAATTTAGTTTCTCTACGGAAGAAGTTGCCTGGAATACGTCCGGCGGCAGAAAAACGCTCTTGATAGTCAACGGAAAGTGGAAAGAATCTTTGTCCTTCTTTTTCTTCTCTAGCAGAAACTACTGTAGCAAAAATCATGGTATCACCCATGCGTACTACAACAGAACCATCTGCCTGACTGGCTAGTTTACCGGTTTCAATAGTTACTGTTCTACCATCTGGTAAATCAAAGGAGGTTGAGATTGGAATCTTTTGTCCCATAATCTGAATAAAATTTAAATTGTTTCTGTAAATCTCTTTTGCAAAAAAGCACAAACCATTAATAAACTGTAAAGATTTATTAATGTGTCATTCCTGTGCAAAAGAAAGGAATCCCCACCTTATAAATTAAGATGAGCACTTTTTAGGTAAGCATTTTTTTTGAGTCGTTTGAACCGAGTTGGTTCGATCAAGAAGCGTTAATTATACAAAAAGCAAAAATACGTTTCTTAATCACAGGCAATATACTAAAAACCAGCGGGTTCCCCAAGTTTTTATTACTTATTACCAGAATCAGAAAAGGCAAAACGCAGTAAATGCATTTTGCCTTTCGTAGCTTCCTTCTGATGGGAAAGAATTATTTACGAATACCCAATTTCACGATTAGATCACGATATTTTTGGATATCTTTTTTAGCTAAGTAATTCAATAAGCTTTTACGCTTACCTACTAATGTCAGCAGTGTTCGGCGACAAGAATGGTCTTTCTTATTTTCGTTCAAATGAGCAGAAAGCTCTTTAATACGAAAAGTAAAAAGGGCAATTTGTCCCTCAGTAGATCCGGTGTTATTAGCTGAGCCACCGTACTCAGTGAAGATTTCTGCTCTCTTCTCTTCAGATAAATAATTGCGCATAATAATAGTTTTTAACCGTTAGTGATCACATGAATCAGTTACAGCGCCGCAAATGTAAGCTTATTTTTCATTTATGGCAAACTGTTATTAGACTTTTATCCTGCTTTTTGCTTTTTCAAAGCTTCTGTTAAACGAGGTACCACGTCGAATAAATCACCGACTACCCCATAATCTGCCGCCTTGAAGAAAGGTGCTTCTGAGTCTTTATTGATCACAACAATTACTTTAGAGCTATTCACTCCAGCCAAATGCTGGATCGCTCCGCTGATCCCAGCAGCAATATATAAGTTCGGACGAATAGCTACTCCCGTTTGTCCTACGTGCTCATGATGTGGACGCCAGCCTACATCTGCAACTGGCCGAGAACAGGCAGTAGTTGCTCCAAGTACATTTGCTAAGTCTTCGATAATGCCCCAGTTTTCAGGACCTTTCATACCCCGACCGGCAGACACTACTAATTCCGCTTCTGGAAGTGGTACTGTACCTTCTACAGTGCTAACTTCTTTGATCGTCAGCTTACTCTCCCCTACACTAATGTCAAGTGCCTGCACGGCTGCACTGGCATCCGTTTTTTGTGGTGGAACAGAATTCCCCATTAAGGAAAGTAATTTCAAATCACTCTTTAGTTCGAAAGTAGCAATAGCTTTTCCAGAGTAAACCAATTTTTGTACTAAAAAGCGGCCACCATCTTGTTTAGGAATAGCATTTACGCCTGAGACAGATCCCGCATTAAAGCGAGCTGCTAATCTTCCTAGCAGGGATTTTCCAGTTGAAGAATGATTTAGAATCACAACACTAGCACCCAATTGCTCGATTGCTTGGGCGATAACATCAGTATATAATTGACTATCGAATTGATTTAGTTTAGCATCTGCTACTTGGTGGACGGTAGTTGCACCGTAATTACCAAGAATACTCAAGTCTTCCGCTTCTCCAAGAACCAAAGCAGCACATTCGGTGCCCAGGACTTTAGCGGTTTCACTTGCATAATATACTGCCTCGAAAGCAGCTTTTTTAAATTGACCTTTTTGATGTTCTGCAAATACAAGAACCATAGGTATATATTTTTTGACGATTATTTAAATGACTTTGGCTTCTTCGTGAAGTAAACGGACCAATTCATCCATATTTTCTGGATCAACTAGGGTGACGGCACCTTTTTCTTCTGGCAATTGAAATTCGACAGTGACTACTGCATCATCAAATTCAACCGGCTCTTCTACTTTTAGGGGTTTGCGTTTGGCCATCATAATTCCGCGCATGTTTGGAATACGTTGCTCTGCTAAACCTTTAGCGGCACTGAGTACGATTGGTAAGGCTACCTCTACTTGCTCGGTACCACCTTCAATATCTCTATCAACGATTACAGTACCTTCATTTTCCATAGTCAACTTACTCGCATAAGAAAGAAAAGGTAAGCCAAGATATTCCGCTACCATAGCCCCAACGGAAGAGCCATTATAATCAATGGTTTCTTTACCTAAAAGTACAGCATCGAAACCCTGACTTTCTGCATAGTTGGCGATTTGTTTGGCCGTGTAAAGTGCAGATTGTGGCTCGGCGTTAATCCGTACCGCTTCGTCTGCACCAATCGCCAATCCTTTTCTTAGGGTAGAATCGTTACCTGCGGGGCCTACATTGATGATCGTAACTTGGCCACCAAACTTTTCTTTAAGTTCGATTGCACGTACTAAAGCATACCACTCATCATAAGGATTCATGATGTATTGGACACCGTTCGCATCTAATGCCGTATTATCGGCATTAAACTTGATCTTTGTCGTCGTTTCCGGTGTTTTACTTACACAAACGAGTAACTTCATTTATATTAGATTTTTATTAAACATTTGTTGATTTCATTCCTTAGAAGCTATTTGAGTTTGGCTAAAAGGAATTTCGCAAATATAAGGATAAAAATAAAATCCAGCGAATTTTCGCTAATTTTAAAATAAAACGTCTTTATTCCAATTTTGGTTTTCCAGGAACCATAAAATTTTAAGTATAATGTCCTCGAGATTAGAAAAATTACAAGTACTCTTTAATGAAAGTCCACAAGATTCTTTTTTATGGTTTGCTATTGCCAAAGAATACGAGAAGATGGGGCAAGCCAACAAAGCACTTGAATTCTACCAAAAACTGGTAGAAGAGGCCCCAGATGATGTCGGCACTTATTATCACTTGGGCAAACTCTATGAACAACAAGACAAGCTAAGCGCTGCTTTTCAAATCTATTTAAAAGGTATTAAGATCGCTACAAAAATAGGAGATCAACATGCCAAAGGAGAATTAATGGCTGCCAAAATGAATTTGGGAGACGAAGAGGATTTTGAATAACCATCAAACCCTTTTTTCAATCCCCAGGACAACGAGCCACCAAAATCCAATAATCAAAAATGCGCCCCGGCTTTAAACAAAGGCTTTGAACAATTTGACAATGCCGCTTTTCCAACATCAACCGATAATCTTCTAAAGCATATTGATGTGGGTGTAATACGTCGCCAGGAAGGGTTTGAAAAATAGTTTTGAGCCATGGATACCGGTGGGCATCAATACTTAAAACAAAAGTAGCGCCAGGCTTAGCAGCTTGTACCAAGGCATCCATTGCGCGCTTAATATCATTGACATGATTGATGACATTCAGGCAAAAAATAATATCAAATTCAGCTACCTTGTTTAAATCTTCAATCGTTTCATTTTGAAAAGTAGTCCAAGGATAATCTACTGTTTGAAAATGAGGGATTTTTTGTTGGTAATGATCCATCAGCGGATCGGTAGCCCATACTTTGCAATCCGGCAAAGCCATAAATATTCCAGCAGGGCCACAACCAGCGTCCAGTACTTTGGCATGCTTTGGAATGGATACATCAATTTCACGCAATACACGGTGCCAATAGGCTTTTTTTGCACTCAAGTAGGCATCTACTTCTTTGTTACGTAAATATTGCTGCCACCAACGAATTTCTAGTTTTTGAGCTAATTGCCATTTCCACCCCACAGGTTTATGTTTAGAATTCTTAATATAAGCGTATGTATAAAATTTATAGCTTACTTTTGTAAGTGATATCCGATACCGATAGCCGAAGTTTGAAAATTTCGGCTAACTCTACCGGTATATTCTATCATTATTTTACGACTCACCTCTAAAAAACAATTATTTTGCTATTATCCAAAGGTACTAAAGTCCGTTTGATTCATTCCAATGACGAGGGTATTGTAATGAAGTTGCTTGACAATGGGATGGTTCGTGTATTACTAAAAGATGGAGGAATGGAAATTCCCGTTTTCCCAGATGCATTAGAAGCTATTTATGATAGCCAAAAAACTAAAGCAAAAGTGGTACCTGGAAAGCAAAAAAAAGTACCTACGTCTCCAGCACCTGCGCAAATTAATGCTCAATATACCATCCTAAAAAGTAAAGGTATTCAACTTGCTTTTGATCCAGTTTTTCAGGGAGATGATATTCCTGAGAAGTATCAAATCTACTTAATCAATGATACTAATTCGGATGTTATTTACCAGGTAAGCTTAAAAATTGCGGGAGAACAAGCCTTAAAAGAAACAGGAAAATTGAACAAAGTGAGTATGATCCAAATTGGGGATATTTACTACGATGAGCTCAATGACAGTCCTACTTTTGATCTAGATTTTCGGAGAATCACCACGGATGGTACTGGTGCACAACACCTAAAAACACTCAAAATCAAAGCCAAACAGTTTTTTAGAAACGTAGAAACGGCCCCCATTATTAATCGGAAAGTACACGTTTACAAAGTTTTTGAAAACCTAAAAGCACAGCGCAAAGACCAACAAGGAGAAGATTTAAAGACCTACACTCAAAAAAACAGCCAGCCACTGGTTAAAAAGAAAACCAGCAGTGGTACCAAATGGGTACCTGATGTCAAGGCCAAAGCAGAGTTTAAATCAGAATTGGATTTGCATATTGATGCGCTATTGGATGATCACGAATTACTCAATAAAGGCGAAATTCTACAAATTCAGATTAAAGCATTCGAAAAGTATATTGAAGAAGCACTTAAATTGGGTGTGGATCGGGTATTTATCATCCATGGTGTAGGCGCCGGAAAATTGAAAAACATCATTGCTACTAAATTAATCCAAATGCGATTCATCAATACCTTCAAAAATGAGTACCATCCCAAGTATGGTTATGGTGCTACGGAAGTTCTTTTTGATTAATCTTGAGTATTTAGGAGACTATTTAGGAATCAAAGGCTGATAATTTGGTAAGATCTGTACAATATGATGTTCCAGATGCTTGATATAATCTTCCATAAAATAGGCTAAAGTAGCTGGCTGGTCCGAAGGTATTCGATAAAAGGCGATTTTATCTAAATCATGTTCCTCACGAGCTTGAATTAATTTTTCCAGCGGTGTTTTAGTCATGACCTCGGCAATCAGCAAATTAAAAGAACGCCAAAGTACCAGCAGTTCACTCCAATCCATGTGCTGATAATCTTGCAGTTCGACCCATTCCTCTTGCAAGTAACCCGGAAAGCACAAATCCTCTTTAAAATTGGCTCGTACAAAGCGTTGATGGTTGTTGGAAGCAGAATCTATCAAATGCCCGATAAGTTGTTTCGGCGACCATTTTCCTGGAGCAGGAGCTTTGGAACTCTTGTCATTGTCTAATTGGCTTTGTAAAAGTGGAAAACTTGCTTCTACCGTCTTTTTTAAAATAGATCCGAGCGACTGTGCTTCCATAGTATGTTATTTAGAGCAGGTTTAAAGAATCTGACCAAGCTTTCAAAGAAGGAAATTTTTGATCCCAATCCTTATGGTGTTGATCCCAAAGTTTTGCTTCTTCTTTTTTGCTGGTGATTAAGATGGTTTGCATCCCCAAATTACGACCAAATTGAAGGTCGGAAATACTATCTCCTACCATAATCGATCGTTGGAAATTAATGTCTGGAAAATCTGTTTGTGCCTGTAAACCCATAGCAGGAGCAGGCTTCCGACAATTATTGACTTGCGTTTTGGATTCTCCACAAAAATAAATACCATCTATCCGAACGTCTTGGGTCTCCAGAACCCCCAGCATACGTTCATGCAATCGATTTAATTGAGCAGTCGTCATTATCTTTTTGGCAATACCTTGTTGGTTGGTAACGATAATTAGGCGCGCAAACCTTTTTTGCAGTTTTTGCAAAGCGGCCTCAGCTCCCCGAGCAAACCGAAAATCATCCCAATGATTGATATAAGCATCTGGAATGCGCTGGTTAATTACGCCATCTCTATCCAAAAAAAGTGTCCAATCCGAATAATCCTGCATCAACTAAAATGTTTCAACTCAATCAGTTCACAAATAATGTGTCCGAGTAAGATATGACTTTCCTGGATACGCGGGGTATCATCTGAAGGGACATTAAGTATGTAATCTGCTCTAGATTTGAGTTGACCACCATCTGCCCCCGTCATCGCTACTACTTTCATTCCAATAGAACGAGCTGCCGCAGCAGCTTTTAGAATGTTTTCGCTATTGCCCGAAGTAGAAATGGCAAAAAGGATGTCTCCTTTTCGTCCAGCAGCTTTGACCATTCTTTCATAAACGGCGTCAAAGCCATAATCATTAGCTACTGCTGTCAGATAGGAGGAATTAACATGTAATGCTTCTGCAAAAAGGGGCGCTCGATCTCGATAGAAACGACCGGATAGTTCTGCTGCAATGTGTTGGGCATCTGCTGCGCTACCGCCGTTGCCACAGAACAGTAATTTACCGTCCTTTTTAAAGGTGAGTA
>CAXIDD010000286.1:0-7005 GCA_964021975.1 uncultured Saprospirales bacterium
CGATACTAAAGTCTTCTTTAATGCCAAAGTCAGCTCCAAGGTTGATGTCTCCCCATAGAATCCCGATGGGATTGATGGTGACATCAATTTGAGCTTGTAGGCTTCCTATACCTAGGAATAATAAACAGATGCATGTGGTGATTAATGATTTCATCATTGAATATGGTTTTTTGAAATATAAATAAATGCAGGATTTGGCAAATAGCCTAAACCTGATGGTAAAAACAATTGGTGTTGATCCTGTAAATAAAGGAGGTGAAATAATAAGAAAACGATTAAGTTATCACCTCAATAGAGTGGTAGTAAATGTGATTATTTTTTATTCATATCCTATTGCAAACATAATGATTTAAGTTTGAAGAGTCAAGTGCAGCCAGTTAACTATACTAGATTAGCGCTCTAATGCTTCTAAGAATTCCGCCTCACTAAGAATTTCAACGGTTCCCAAGGCTTGGGCTTTTTTCATTTTAGATCCAGCCTTTTCGCCAACGACTAAAATATTCAAGTTGCTACTTACGGCACTCAAATTTTTAGCACCAGCGGCGGTCGCTTTTTCTTGGGCTTCCTTTCTACTCATCTGTAGTAATTTGCCGGTGAAGAGAATGGTTTTTCCCGCAAAAGGCCCATCCGGATTGGACTGGACAGGGACATCTGCCTCCGTTTGCTCGAGATTAACGCCTAATTGCTCCATCTCTCGTAGCATCGCAATATTGCTAGGGTTTTGGAAATAAGCCATGACGTTTTCTGCGACGGTCGGACCAATATCCTTAATATCGGTGAATTGCTCAAAGGTCCAATCTTGTAAATCCAAAACGTGCTTTATTTCAGCAGCGATGAGTTTGGACGCTTTTTTACCCAAATGGTGTATACTTAGACTGTGTAATAAACGGAAGATCGGATTCTGTTTAGCTTTTTCAATAGAGGATTTTAAGTTTTTAGCAGATTTTTCGCCAAAGCCTTCCAAAGTCGCGATGGCATCATAATCTAAACGATAGACATCCGCTATGTTTTTTAACCAGCCCATCTCCTGGAGGCGCTCCACAATAGACTTGCCAAGGCCATCAATATCCATAGCTGATTTGGAAACATGGAAAATGATGCGTTGAATATCTTGGACCCCACACTTGCAATCTGGACAACGCCAAGCTGCTTCTCCTTTTGATCGAACCAAAGTCACTGGCTCCTCTGTGAAATTGATGGGGCATGTCTTTGGAAATTCAATTGGCGTTTCCGCTCCATCTCGTAGTTCATCTAAAGCTTTAACAATATAAGGAATCACATCTCCGGCCCTTTCTACTAGAACGGTATCCCCCAAACGCAAATCTTTACCAGTTATAAAATCTTCATTATGCAGAGAGACCGAGCTAATCGTAACGCCAGCCAATGCGACGGGCTCCAGCTTAGCTACAGGGGTGATTGAGCCCACTTTACCAACTTGGTATTCTACGTTTAATAACTTGGTAGTCGCCTGTTTGGCTTTAAATTTGAAGGCAATGGCCCAGCGTGGGTGATGGGCCGTATAACCAGCCCGCTCTTGCAGCTCCCGGTCATCTACCTTTACTACCATGCCATCAATTTCATAGGCATAATTTTCTCGTTTGGCCTCCCAGGATAAACAAAAATCAATGGCTTCTTGGATGTTTTTACACTGTTTTTTTTCGGCTCTAGGTACTTTGAAACCCAAGTTGTCCAACATTTCTAAGCTGGCAAAATGCGTTGGAATTTGATCCTCTATACGATTCCCTTCGACATCACTTAGATAGCCTATCGTATAAATAAAGGCTTCCAAACCACGGGTAGCTACCTCTTGTGGGTCTTTCATGCGCAGGCCACCAGTAGCTGTATTGCGAGCATTAGCGAAAAGACTTTGTCCTTCTGCAGCTCTTTGTTCATTGATTTTTTCAAAGCGATCTTTACGAATGAGCACTTCTCCTCGTAATTCTACCCGATGAATCCCATATTTAGAAAAGGCTGCTTTCAAAGGAATGGACTTGATGACACGTGCATTATTGGTCATCTCTTCCCCTAAGACCCCATTACCACGAGTGGCAGCCCGAACCAGTTGATCTCCTTCGTATACCAGTGCAATACTACCGCCATCAAATTTGGGCTCCACAGTATACGCGATATCTGTTTCCGTATCGATGCTGAGTAGGCGTTTGAGTTGAGCATCCCAATCGTTTAGATCTTCTGCATTATAAGAGTTGCCCAATGAAAGCATGGGCGAAAGATGCTCTACGGAGTTAAAATCAGAAGTAAGATCAGAAGAGACCCGCTGGGTAGGTGAGTTGGGCTTGATTAAATCTGGATGAGCCGCTTATAAGGCTTCCAAGCGTTTGTATAAATGGTAATATTAAAAATCACTGATTACTGGAGCGTTCATGATGTAGTATCGCCATTCATGAAATTCGATCAATTCCCTTAACTGATCCACTTGTTCAGTAGGTGGTAAATTCCAAACTTTTGAATCTTCTTTTAAATAAGATTTAGAAAGTTCGAAGAACGCTTTTTGATCGGTCGGATTAAACATAGGCAATCGTAGGATTTTGATCTTCAAAACTAATGCCTTTGGAAAAAATATGGTAATATTTGTAGATCATTTATTAGAGCCTATTTAAAATTCATTTTTGCCGACAAAATTTAAATAGATTCTAATCGGTCAAAACCTTAAGTCAATGAAAACATTACGGGAGCGCTTTACGCAGTATACTGGAAACCTTAGATCTTGGAAAGGGGCGTATATGATCCATAATCTTCTCAATTGGGAAAAACTGGTTCCTAATATTCGACTTTATAAAAAATATAAGGTTCGGAAAAGTATTTTTAGCCCCATTGGAAAAAAAGACTTTAAAAATCCACATCCAGATATTCCGTGGTTGGATCAAGCCGATGCCCTTGAAAAACTGATAAAACACCCAGATTGGACTTCCTTTAGCTCAACTGAGCAAGCAGCTATGCGGCAGTTTGTGGAAGAGGGTTTCCTGATTTTGCCTGGATTTTTCAAAGCTGATAAGGTAGATGCACTCAATAAAGATATGGATGCGCTTTTGGCCGAGCAGAAAGTTAAATTCAATTACAGCGGACGTAAGGTGATGGATGCTTTTCGGCATTCGCGGGTAGCGGACCAAGATTTTTTTAGGAACCAACGACTTTTGCACTTGCTGAATTTTATTATGGGGAAACCCGTCATTCCTTTCCAGACGATTAATTTCATCCAGGGTAGTGAGCAACGTGCGCATTCGGACTCTATTCATATGACCACGGAGCCACAAGGTTACCTCATTGCCATGTGGATCGCGCTGGAAGATATCCAGCCGGGAAGTGGAGAGCTTTTCTATTATCCTGGCAGCCATCGACTACCTTTCATCTCAACGGAGAAATATAATTCAGGTAATACACGCTGGCGAATCGGAGACAATAGCAATAAAAAATACGAAGATAAAATAGCGGAAGTAGTTGCAGAAAATCAATTCCAAAAACAAACTTTCCTAGCTAAAAAAGGAGATTTATTACTTTGGCACGCTAATCTCCTCCACGGTGGTAGCCCGATTGATGACCCTAATAAAACCCGTCGCTCTATGGTGGCCCATTATTTTTGTGATGAGGTCATTTGCTTCCATGAGATGACACAACGGCCGGCTTTGTTAAATCGGTTGACTTAAAAAAACACCCCATCCTTCGGATTAATCCCCTGAATGCCCCTATAAAAAGAAGCTACCTTATCGAGGTCCTTTTCTAAGTCACCGCTTAAGTAATAGGGCGGCATAATCCGAAAGGTTTTTTTACCAGCATCAAAAATGGTAATGACAATGGGAATATTCGCCCCAGTGGCGATGTAGAAAAAACCTGTCTTTAGGCGGTCTACCTTACGGCGAGTACCCTCTGGCGTAATCGCAATTGCAAACTCCTTTTTAGAATTGAAGGTATCAATAATGAAGTCAACATAATTCTTCGCGGATCGCCGATCAACGGGATAGCCACCCAATGCTCTCATGAGGATGCCTAAAGGAAAACTAAATAAAGACTTCTTAGCAATAAATTTAATCTTTGCCCCTTGGATTTGGCGAGACATAATGGATAAGATGAAATCCCAGTTGGAGGTGTGTGGACCACCGATTGCCAGATATTTGGGCGTGTCTTTTGGAAAATGGCCTTCAATCTTCCAGCCCCAAATTTTATGTAAAAGAAATTTGTTAATGCGCTTAATCATTGGTTCTATTTGTCGAGATATAAAGCGTTTAAATGCGTCTATTGTTGGGGCTTGGGATCATTTAATTCCTATTGGGCGTAAAATTAAGGCATTTATTTAAGAAAATAGGCCACATATTGATACTAATCTGCAACCCGAACTTTGCTTTGTCGTATTTCAAATAAGTAGTTCTTCTTTTCATATAAAGAACTATTTTAATATTATCTTTACAGCGAGTATTCCATGAAATGCCCAAAAACTGAATTTTTGAACAAACCAGCATTGGTCTTGCTGCTGCTATTGAGCATTGGCAGCCTAGCCGCCCAAGATATCGCACCTCCTCTGGTCCCCATTAGTTTCTCAATGGAGGGAGGCTTCTATGATACTACCTTTCAAGTGACCTTGTTTCACTCTGCTGAAGCTAAAATTTTTTATACACTGGATGGTAGTCAACCCAATAGTAAATCTTTACGCTATCGGGACCCAATTACAATTGATCAAAATACCATAGTACGTGCTATTGCTTTTACAGGAGCAGATCGCAGTACTATTTATAGTCAAAGTTACTTATTTGATGTTCCTCAAAGTACCTTTCCTACCCTTAGTATTGGTATTGATCCCTGGCGTCTTTTTGACTCAGAGTCTGGCCTGTTTATGTTGGGTAGCAAAGCCAATTTAGAGACCCTGCGTATGAGTGGGGCTAATTTTTGGAGCCGGAAAGAAATACCTGCTCATTTAGAATACTTTACAGCTGAGGGAAAGAGCGTTTTCAATAGCGCCTTAGGTTTTCGTTTGTTTGGAGGCATCAGTCGCTTGTTTCCACAAAAATCCTTGGCCTTAGTTACCCGCGCCAGTTATGGCGAAGACAAAATTGATTATCCTATTTTTGGAAAGAAAGGTCCCAAAAAAACGGAATACCTCGTCTTAAGGAATGCTGGAAGTGATTTTGGTAAAGCACATATCCGAGATGCATTAATCACCGATCAGGTCCGGAACTGGGAATTTGATGTACAGGCTTATCAACCCGCCCACGTTTATATCAATGGTGAATATTGGGGGATTTATAACCTTAGAGAAAAAATCAATCGACACTTTTTGGCTGATCATCATGATGTAGACAAAGACAGTTTGGACTTATTGGAGCACCAAATGACCTTGAAGCGAGGTAGTAGACGACATTATCAACGATTCATCCAATATTTAGAAGCCAATGATTTAACAGACCACCAGCATTATGCGCAAGTAAAAGAATGGATTGATGTAGAGAGTTTTATGGATTTCCAGATTGCTCAAATCTTTTTTGACAATAGAGATGCAGGAGGTAATATTCGTTTTTGGAGATCCCAAGAAGCCGATGCTAAGTGGCGTTGGATTCTCTATGATATGGACTGGGCAATGGGTTCGCATAATGCAGATGCCTATGCATTTAATAGTTTAGATTTTCACACTCGGCCGGATGGTCCACGTTGGCCTAATCCACCCTGGAGTACTTTTGTGCTGAGGAAGTTACTGGAAAATGAAGTCTTTAGACAAGGCTTTATTACTCGGTTTAGCGATCATTTAAATCAAGATTTAACGAGTACTGCTTTGTTGAGTAGTATTGATGAAAAGCAAGCAAGCTTAGCTCCTGAAATTGACCGACATATAGAGCGCTGGAACCTTAATAAACAGCGTTGGGAACGCCAATTTAACCGAATGCGATCCTTTGCAGAAAATCGTCCCGACCATATGCGCCAACATTTGAAAGACTTTTTTGCAACGGATAGTTTGGTACAATTAGACTTGGAGGTCAATGTTGGAGGTACCGTGATTGTGAATCGTCATTTAGAATTGAAAAACACTCATTTTTCTGGATTGTATTTTCGAGATTATCCTATTCATTTAAGTGCCCAAGCTAGTTTGGGTTACCGTTTCGTCCGCTGGGAAGATGCCAATGGACAAGTCTTATCTTCCAAAGCACTATTGGAGGCTTTACCTTTAGAAGGCTTAAGTTTTAAAGCAGTTTTTGAAGCTTATGACCACCCATTAGCGGGCGTGTTAATGATTAATGAAATAGCGCCTAATAATAAAAAAAGCAAAGATTGGATCGAGCTCTATAATCGGAGTGAAGATCGTATTCAGCTGGATGGATTTATTATCAGAGACCTAAAAGGGAATCAATTTACTTTTCCAAAAAACAGTTACATCAACGCCTATGATTACCTGATTCTTTGTCAGAAAAAAGAGCGTTTCCAACAAGCCTTTCCTATGGCCTATAATGTAATTGGAGACTTAGGTTTTGGTGTCAATAAGCACGAAGAATCTTTAGAGCTTTTTGATGCCCAAAATGCAGCAATTGATAGTGTTGCTTATCGAATTGAACCAGTGGATGAGGACTTTAGTTATTCTCTACTTTTGCCTCGATTGGATAATGGTGACCCCGAAAATTGGCAAACGAACTTAGGATTAGGTACTCCAAATAGCGCCAATCCCTATTATGTGGAAAGTACAATCAATTCGGATCAATCTTGGTGGATGCGTTTAAGTCTTGGGTTTGGAGCCTTTATTCTAGTCGCTTGTTTGATTTATTTTTCTTGGATCCGATCAGAAAAGCTGACTTTTAGCAATTGAGGTGTTTTCTTAGCGCTCCTACTTAACCAGAATTACGAACCCACTGAATAGAATTGATTTTATCCATTTCCAAAATTGTTCTGATTCAATATCAGTCATTCCAACTATTTTATCAATAGTATTATTACAAACACTTAAACCTTTTATACCACCTGCTGAGGTTCTTACTAATGGTAATTTAGATACTTCCGGAAACTGATTTAATC
>CAXIDD010000287.1:0-7002 GCA_964021975.1 uncultured Saprospirales bacterium
TTTTTACCAAATAAATTAGGCTTAATGCATTACAACATTTAAGTTAAATTCTACAGATTACCATTCTATTATAGAACAGAATCAGGGAACAGCAATAATCAGGTTTGGTATTGTAAATTAGACCACAAAGTGGACCAAATGGGAGCTTTAAAAACTCAATTTCATAAGAATTTGTAGGCCTTCTCTCTTCAATTATAAAAAATCCTAATATAAAGAATTTTGTATACACTTTGGTGAAAATACACCTCCGTATCTACATTAATACGGTATTTTGTGTGCTGTGTTGCCAAATACAGTCTAAGTTTTTTATATATCTATTTCATTTATGAAACGGACAAATATAATCAATAAGCGGTACTTATTTAAAATTAAACGGCACTTGTTTCGCTAAAATAAGGATTGCAAATGAATTCTGCCAACTTTTTTTTAAAATTTGGAATAGTCTTATCAAAATAAATTCCATATATTGCAACTGTATATATTCTTATAAAGAACACATTTTCCCTGTACGAAGCTCTAATCCCTAAAATTAGAGCGCCACAATTAAAGTCCGTTAGACACTATTTTTTAGAGTAGCAGTAGTAGCCGTAAGTACTTAAAAGGTACTTACAAAAAGGTATGTATATACTTACCTATAACTTCATAAATAAAATAGCGTGAAAAGGACATTTTTATTTCTTCTCATGTGTTTGCCTCTTCTAAACGCAAACGCACAATCTGCGAAAGCATCGACTAGTAGTATAGTCTATGTAAAAGCCGATGGTCAAGGTGATGGCTCATCTTGGGAATCTGCGACTTCCAACTTACAGCAAGTATTGCAGCAGGCAACTCCAGGTCAAAGTATTTGGGTAGCAACTGGTACTTATCTTCCTACGTCTACTACTGATCGTACTATTTCTTTTGACATTCCAGATGGTATTCAACTGTATGGAGGGTTTGCCGGTTTCGAAACCATGCTTGAAGAAAGAGACGTACAAAACAATCCAACCATCTTATCTGGTAATATTGGTGAAGTAGGTATAGATGACAATAGCTTTTCTGTTATTCGTACAGTAGCTGTTTCTGAGGCAACAACTATAGATGGTTTTACTATTGCAGCTGGTAATGCCAACAGCAAAATCAAAGAAGGCAATCAAAATAGTTCTGGAGGTGGATGGTTTAATGATGCTCGTCAAAACGCATCTAGCCCTACCATTAGAAATTGTATTTTTGAAGGCAACCGTGCCTATTTTGGAGCTGGCCTATACAATAACGCTATTGCAGGTACTTCTAAGCTACTTCTGGAAGATTGCAAATTCATTGCTAATATTGCCAAATTTGATGGAGGCGCTATCCTCAATAATGGTACTGATGGGCAAAGTAATATCTCTATTCGCTACACTTCTTTTAATGCTAATGAAGCATACTACGGCTCAAGCATCCTTAATAAAGCAGAAGTCAGCGGTGAAGCCAATCCTAATATCAAACACGTTACTTTCGAAAACAACACCGCTTATATGAAAGGATCTCCAATCTATAATCGTAGAACTGGAGAAGGGGTTTGTAACCCAATCATGGTTAGCTGTATTTCAACCAATAATCAAGAAAGTGTTGCTGCTCCAGAAAGCAGTGATTTGAATAGAATTAGTGAGGCTACTAAAAAAGCTAAACGAACGATAAGAGTTGTTTCTACTTATAACAAATAATTTTTTCTGAATTAATAAATACGTTTGACAAAGCAAATCAACAAATCATAATTGAAAAAATACCATGTATAAATATAAAGCTGATACGAATGTATCAGCTTTTTTTATTTTTACGCTGTCACTTAAAAGCGCTTAAACAAACTATCGATTATGCCAAGATTAGCTACCCTATTTTTCCTCTCTCTGGCTATTTACGCCTGCCAAATGGATACCCCTGATGCTGACATTGACCATGCAGCCACAATAATAGAATCTATCCGACAAGAATATGCTCCTGACAAAAGAGTTGCCATTTGGGAACTGGAAGTCAATAGAGCAGCTGATGGCCTAATTTTAAAAGGCAAGACCAATCTAGGGGCAGCTAAAGCTGATTTTCAACAAAAAATGGAAACAGCCGGCCTAAATTATATTGATAGCATCGAAGTACTACCTTCTACAGAATTGGGCAAAGATGTATTCGGACTGGTTAATCTGTCGGCCTGTAATATCCGATCAAATCCTAAGCATTCAGCTGAATTAGCTACTCAGTCTACCCTAGGAACGGTACTACGAGTATGGGAAAAAGCTGGAGAATGGTATCGCATCCAGACACCTGATGGGTATTTAGGATGGTTGGATCCAGGAGGCTTTGTCCCACTTGATGAAAAAGGTTTAAGGGATTACCAAGCAAGTCAACGCGTAGTATATTTACCAGACATGGGTTTTGCATTAGAAGCACCCAATATGGGTAGCAGAAAAGTTTCAGATTTGCTAGCTGGCAATATTTTAGTTGAAATGGGGAAGTCCGGTAATTATACTCAAGTAAGATTTCCGGATGGTCGGCTAGCCTATCTTCCTAGTGGTACGCTCGCCCCCTTAAAGGAATGGTTAGATAGTCGGCAAGCTACCGTTTCAAACATTCTCGAAGATGCCCAAGCTATGCTTGGACGTCCCTATCTTTGGGGTGGAACTTCTGGAAAAGGAATGGATTGTAGTGGTTTTACAAAGACCGTTTTTTATTTAAATGGGCTCTTATTACCTCGGGATGCATCTCAGCAGGTACACGTAGGAAAAGTTATTGATACCAATGACGACATAAGCAATCTACAGGCCGGCGATTTATTGTTTTTTGGCCTGGAAGGAAATGAAGAACGCAAAGAAAAAATAACGCACGTAGCGATCTATATGGGTGATAGTAAAATAATCCATGCAACGGGTCAGGTTAAAATTGAAAGTCTAAATCCTGAGGACGATAATTTTGCACCGGAGCGCCTACAAACCTTTGTAAGAGCAAAACGTTTTTTGGAAAATCCAGAAGAAAACGGGATACCTAAGTTGGCTTCTCTGCCCTTGTACAAATAATTTCCAAGCTATAATAACTCTTTGAATCTAACTATATGCTTGTGCTTGTATAATTCAATCCACTAGTAAACCATATTCATGCAAGACCAGGTCCCAATCTGCACTTTCTGTTATTTCAAAAATAGCCTCTGAAACTTGATTGGAGAGGGAAGAATTGCTCTTTGCAAAAGCAAAAGCATAGAACTGGGGGCAAATTTCACAGTCAACATGGTATAAGTATTAGATTCTGCTAAATGTAATCGGCGCTGTAAGATGGGTTCATCATAAATGATGGCCTTTACTTTTCCTTGATCCAAGGCTTGAAAACAAGTATCTAAATTGGTGAAAGTCTGAATCTTTTTGAAAAAATGTCTCTTTAAATAGGTTTCACTGGAACTTCCCCGAATCGTGGCCACCGGGAATTCCTTGAAGTCCCGAGAAGCTATTTGGCTTTAGCTTCTTATTACCTCAAAATAATAAAAAGGGGCGAAGCTTAAAAGCTCCGCCCCTATAACCTAATCTACTTGCGATTAAGACGACCAAAATTTTATTTCAAAATATTCAATTTTTTAGTGGCAACTCTATGCCCTGCTTGCAGCGTATAGAAATAAAGTCCCTTAGCTTGAATATCGATTCTACTTAGCTCCACTTCGTTGTAACCGGCGGCAAATTGCCCTTCGATACGGTGTACCAATCTTCCTCGTACATCTTGGATTGTTAGCGTTGCTTCACCAGCTTCAGGAAGGGTGAAACCAATAACGGTATTATCCAAGAATGGATTCGGGCGGTTCTGTAATAATTCAAACGGTGCTGCGCTAACAACTGCATTTTCAAATACTAAATTAATTGGCGCAATCCGCTGTTCGGTATCGTATGCTTCTGCTTTTGTTACCTTAGAGCTCAATTTCAAGATTTCACTCAATTTCGTTTCTGCAAGAGCTTCAATGGTTAGTTCAAATAAAGCGGTACTTGACTCCGTAGAACCTTCTAGTGTATGCCAACTGGTCGAAAGCATGCCTTGGTTTAGGTGACGGACACCAAAGTCTTCTTCTTTTGCAACTCCATCAATAATCTTTATAATCTGTGCGTAGGCCGGATCTACTTCTAGTGTAAACTGGTAAGCCAGGAACGCTTCTAACTCGGCTGCAGTGAAGGTAATTGTATATTCTCCTCCTGCTATCAAGTCAACATCTTCTACGGAAATATTCAAATCCATAGTAGAGCTGCGTTCGGTCAAGCGTGCATTCGAGTTTGGAATTGAGCTATTATTAATATCTCCAATTTTGATTCCTGTAAAATCAAAAGTTTGTGCTCCAGGCACAAGATTATTGATACTAATCAACTCAGGTAGTGGCCCTAATAATGGATTAAGGGTATCTGCCAGTACCTGTCTAGCATCCAGGAATCTCCAACTCGTATTATAGCGAAGCTCATCAACCTCTCCCATAATCAAGCGCTTAAGTTCTAGTAGATCTCCTACTGAAACTGACTTAGAGTTATTGACATCTGCAGCGATCAAATCGTAAGGGTTGTCAATTAATTTCTGGCCTGATAAGTGACGGGCGATTGTCAACAGATCTAAAGTTGTAATGCCATTCATATGGTCCTCATCATTGATAGCTACCAATGAATAATCATAACCCGAGCGTACAGTTCCGAAATCATAATAGCCATCTACATTGGTACCAGCTATTTTGTTTTCTGCACCACTTAGGATAACTTCTACGTTCTCTATGGCCTTTCCAGTTGATGTTCGGACTTGGCCAGTAATTCCTGCTGCTAGTGGTCCATCTTCACAAACATTACAATTACTTTCATTGGTAGCAACTGTAATCAACTGTATAGAAATTTCACTAGTATTTCCTGATTCATCAATGCCGATAAAACTTCTGGTGATCTGACAATCGCCATTATCCAATTTGGCTATTGTTGATTCCAACTCTTCTACAAAAGCATTACAATTGTCAACAACTTCAGGCATTCCAAATTGACTTTGTAAAGTTGCTAAATCTGTAGCATCAAAATCGACAGGAAGATCCACACAATTTACCGTAAGGTCTGCTAAATGAACACAAACAGGTGCTAATTCATCTACAACAACTATTTGAGTCGTTCCATAATTGTGATTACCCACGGCATCCGTTACTTGCACTTCTACGAGTACACTGGTATTGATATCCATACAATCCAAGTCAATATGCTCCGACCAATCTCCAAAGAATGGCTCACTCAATGGCATTCCCGTAAGGGGATCCAAGGTAAACTGTCTTCTGAGTTGTAATGTAATTGCGCCACAGTTGTCATAACTACCGTAATCCAAATGTGCTGTATTCAGTTGGGCATAACCTTCTCCTCCTAAAGCGATTCTTAGCTCGTCCGTGGTAACAACTACAGGAGCAACTAGGTCCGCAACGCGGAATTTACACCACTGCTCCCCACGTGCACCACAATCATCCTGGAAAGTATATTTGAAATAATAATCTCCTGCACTTAGATTATTCACCATGCGATCTTCGGCTGTATAGATGGTTTGGATGGCCACTAAAGATTCCGTGGTATCTACCCTGTAACCATTTGGTAATTGTATCAAATTGAATTGATACTCAATGGCAAATACTTCGGTCACCACATTTACCTCATCCGAACAGGCATTCTCAATGATTGGGAGTGGAGCCAAGAAGTTAGCTACACAAGTCGTCGAATCTGTAGAATACAACATTAGGTCCTCTTCTAAAATCGGACAATAATGGTTGCTCGTCGGACAAGTAGCGGTTAAGCTATTTTCAACTTGACAGGCATTACAATCTTCTCCATTGCTACTAATTACAATAGTTTGGGTAAAGATTTGAGCAGCTTGATTTCCGGAAGCATCGACTGCGGTAAACCTTCTAGTGATTACGCAATTTCCAGCATCATCAGCACCTAATTCAGGTAGCAATTCTTGAGTATAAGCGGTACAATTATCATAGGCAGTAGCTGCCCCAAATAGCTCGGTTAATTGACGCACATTAGTGGTCAAGAAATCACTTGGCAAAGTACTACAATCCACGGTTTGGTCGGTCAAACCACCACACCAAGGTGCCATTCGATCAACTACTGTAACCTGTGCATGACAAATACTGACGTTCCCAGAAGCATCCCTTGTTCTTACCTGAGCCAATATTTCTTGTCCAGCATCCATACAATCAAATTGTACATAATCTGCCCAAGAACTATAGACTAGACTATCAACAGATCCCACAGAAATGGTATCTACTATTCTTCTAGCTGCTAAATCTGGTACGCCACAATTATCGAAACTACCGTTGTCAAGACTAGTGATCCACACTCTAGCTGCTCCGGAAGTGCCTAAAGCAACTTCAATTCCAGTATCACAAACGGCGATTGGTGCCTCTAAATCAGCTACTCGGAAACGGCATTCTTTCACAGTCGTATTTCCGCAATCGTCGGTAACCGTATATCTAGCTAAGTAATCACTTTGCTCTAATCCTTCCAAAGTCCGATCTGCTCCTACTTCGATAGTATCAATGACCAGCAAACTTCCATCTTCCAGGATTTGGACAATTTCAGTAAATACTGTGGTTTCATCCGAACATGCATCTTCAACTACAGGCATTGGAATCGTAACCGTTGCCGTACAATCAAATGGGTCTGTAGAAAACAGCATAATGTCCTCCTCAATTATTGGACAATAGTGGTTATTCACAGGACAATCTACAATTGGGCCAGTGTTGTCATTAAAGTGGAGTACCTGATGGTATTCTATCTGACTTCCGACAATACACTCATCGGTAATGGTCCAGGTCCTAACAATATCAAAATTACCAGTACAATTAGTATCTACTACTAAAGAATCTTGATAAGTAGCCCGAATATTAGAGAAGGCGTCTTCAATTGATACCCAACCCATGCCGCTAACGACATAAGGGAATCCACTAATAGATGGATCTGGATTACCATTGGCATCTAGTCCTTCCGGTCCATTTTCACAATCAAA
>CAXIDD010000288.1:0-7000 GCA_964021975.1 uncultured Saprospirales bacterium
ATCTAGAGTCGTTTTGATGTCATCTCCACTTTTAGGGTCAATAGCTAAGAGGTCGTCAACTGGTTTCCATAAATCTCTTCTTCGGTCCACACAAATCATAACTTGCCCCCCCGGCTCTCCTTCCAGGACACTATTAAAGTAGCCTTCAATCCCAACAGGGTTGGCGCCTTCTCGAATATACCCAACCGTCCGTTGGGCCAATAGTCCAAAGGGTAATCTACGATCTTGTGCTCTTTCTGCAATCAGGCCTCCTCTATTCTGACCTTTATTAAAAAGTGGGAAGGATTCTAATTGCTGCTTGGTGTTATAGGAAACTTTCTTGATGATGGAACGGTAACGGTTGGTAGTATCCTGCCTCCACTCTAAGAGTTGTTGTCGGTAACCACCAGGCGTATAGCTTTGATCAATGTAGGTAGCTAGGCAATGCGCGAGGGTATCTAAATTTTCGATAAAGTCTTTATCCGTAGGGGCTTGAGGATCAAAATAAATATCATAATAAGGAATAGAAGTCGCCAAAACAGATCCATCTGCCGCTAGAATATTACCCCGATCGGCTTCAATCTCTCTATATTTCACCGCTACATCTGCTCCTTTCTTCTTCCATTTATCCCCCTCCACAACGCTGATCATGATGGTACGTACGAATAACAGTACTGCTATTGGCACGACGATGCCAAATAACAATATGTAAACTCTTACTAGTACTTCATTCTTGATATCCATCCTGCTAATTACTTTAGGATAATCTTCTTCGGTTTATCTTTTGCCGGTTCTAGCCCTAATTCCTTTACATTTTTTGCAATGGCCGAACGGCGACTTTTATACATATTCTCTGCTTGTAAGGTCATGTAATGCCAACGGATTTCTTTCAGCTCTCGCCTTAGTTCCTGAATCTGACGTACATTCCTTTCTGCATAGTGACCATTGGCGATGTAAATCATCCCTAAAAAACCTAGGAACAAGGCAAAGAGTACATTCTTCAGAATCAAATCTGAAGTCAGGTAACTCATTTCAAAATATTGCCCTATGCCTTTGTTATTGGCCATTTTCAATTATTGAGTTGTTGATTTATTGGTTTACAGAATTTGTGCAATAATTCTTTACCTCCTCTTATCAACACTTATTTAATAACCCGCGCACCAACTCTTAATTTGGCGCTACGTGCTCTTGAATTTTCTTTTATTTCTGCTTCCGTCGGCAGTGTTGCTTTTTTAGTTAGCACTTTAAATGGCCGGTAAATATTACCGTAAAAATCCTGCTCATATTTCCCATCTGCACTACCTGCTTTTAAGTAATTCTTCACCAAACGATCTTCTAAAGAATGGTAAGTAATCACCGACAAACGGCCCTTATTTCCCAACACCTCTATACTTTGCTTCAAAAAGTCTTCCAGCGCCCCCATTTCATCATTCACTTCGATACGTAATGCCTGGAATACTTGCGATAAGTAGCGTAAGCGTTGACCACGGACCATTGGATCGAGTATCGCCAACAAATCATTAATGGTCTTTATAGGCCGTACACTCCGTTCTTCTACGATGTGTTGCGCTAGTGTTTTAGCATTTCTAACTTCTCCATAAGTACCAAGTACTTGCTGCAAATCTGCAGCGGAATAATTATTTAGAATATCAGCTGCCGTTTGTACTTGCTCTTGATTCATTCTCATATCTAGTTCAGCTTCAAAACGGTAGCTAAACCCTCTCTCTGGAACATCTAGTTGATGGGAAGAAACCCCTAAATCTGCTAGAATTCCATCTACTTTCTCAATTTCGTAAAGGCGTAAAAAACGTTTGAGGTAACGAAAATTACTAGGCACAAACAAAAATCGCTCATCTGCTAATGCATTGACTCTTGCATCTGCATCCTGATCAAAACCCAATAGTTTTCCTTTGGGCCCCAAATGCTCTAATATAATCCGACTATGTCCGCCGCCGCCAAAAGTTGCATCTACATAAATGCCATTTGGCTGAATATTCAGCGCTTCTACAGATGCGTCCGCAAGGACTGGTTTGTGGTAGGTCATAAGACAATCTCATTTTGATCAGAACCACCTAAAACATCTTGCGCCAAATCAGAAAAATCTTCTGGCTCGCTTTCTAACATCAAATCATATTCTTCTCTCGCCCATACTTCAATGCGGTCATTTACCGCAGCTAGGATCACTTCTTTTTCAATGCCAGCGTATTCACACAATCTTTTATTGACCAATACGCGATCTGCACTATCCAAGGATAACTTTTGAGCACCACGGTAGAAATAACGTTGAAACTCCCGTTGCTTCTTATTGTACTGATTCAATTGTCCGACTTGTGCAGAAATTGTATCCCATACTTCTTCCGGATATAACACCAGACACTTTTCAAAGCCACGGTTGATTACAAAACTATGCAACTCGGATTCTCCCAACTGGCTGATTAAGCCAGACGGTAAGCGCATGCGCCCTTTGGCGTCCATTTTACACTCATATTCTCCTAATAATTGCTGCATAAGCTTAGTTTCCCTATTGTGGGTATATCAAATATAGGCTTTATTTCCACATATTCCCACTAATCTCCACTTTAAATCACATTTTTTCCTATTTCTTACCACTTTTCTTAAAATAAGGTTCCACAGCAGCCCTATTTTTTAAGAAATCAATAGAAAAAGGCATAAAAAAAGAGGTAAAAGGGCAAATTAGCCCCTAATCCTTCCCACCAAGATGGTGGGAAATGGTGGGAACAAAATCTAAAAAATGGAAAAATAGCGGTCAAAAAGACCTAAAATGCACTTGAGATTGTCCTATCTATGGATGAAATAAGACCAGGTGGTAAAAAAGTGGGAATTTGAAACCAATTGGTAGAATTAGGCTTTTCGATAAGAAGAGAAAAAGCTATTCCAACGCATTTGTAGCACACCAAATACCGCTTCCTTGATAATTTTCCCAGACATTTTAGAGGTGCCTTCTACTCGATCAATAAAGGTAATCGGAACTTCCTTAATTTTAAAGCCTAAAGTATAAGCAGCAAATTTCATTTCTATCTGAAAGGCGTAGCCTACAAACTTGATTTTGTCCAGATCAATAGTCTCTAAGACCTTACTGCGGTAACACTTAAATCCGGCCGTTGGATCTTTTACTGGCATCCAGGTAATCATGCGTACATAGATAGAGGCTCCAAAAGAGAGAAAGACGCGGTCCTTTGGCCAGTTTTCTACATTGCCACCTGGAACGTAACGAGAGCCTACTGCTACATCACCACCCTCCTCGGCACACGCTTTATACAACCGAACAAGGTCTTGAGGATTATGAGAAAAATCACAATCCATCTCAAAAATGAATTCGTATCCTTTTTTTAAAGCCCAACGAAAACCGGCAATATAGGCAGTTCCTAGACCTTGCTTACCTTTGCGCTCTAAAATAAAGAGTTGGTCTGCAAAATCTTCTTGCATAGCTTTCACTAAATCTGCGGTACCATCAGGTGATCCATCATCTACAATAAGTACATGAAAGGACTTTGGCAAAGAGAAGACCGTATTGATCATCTTGACAATATTCTCTTTTTCATTGTACGTTGGAATAATTACTAAACTATCAGACAAGATTGGTGCTTTTTAATGAAGTACAAATATAGATTTATTTTTTTTCACAACCTTTTTTAACCATTTTTTTTACAGCTTACTTTATTTTAAGCAATCCTAAATAAAAACGGAGATATGCCTTGGCCAATTTTAACTGTGCTCACTTTTTTTTTCTTTCTTTCGGCTTGTAAAAAAACTACGCTTCTAGAGATAGAGGAAAGTAGGCTTGAAGTAAAAGAAATACCGAGTGACTATCTTTTTCAACAAAGAGCTTACCCTTACGGGAAAATAGATCAAAACAGTTATCGACGGGCACGTTTAAATAAAAAACAAACAATGCAGCTACGGTCAGGTGCGCCTACTTTTGCACAATCCTGGCAACTACGGGGACCATCCAATATTGGTGGTAGAATTACGGCTATTGAAATGCCAACGACAGACCAACAAACCATTTACGCGGGATCTGCCTCGGGGGGCATTTTTAAATCTACGGATCAAGGGCATACCTTTAATCCCATTTTTGACAATGCGGGTAGTTTATCAATTGGAGATTTGGCCATTGCCCCTCAAGACCCTAACATTATTTTCGTTGGGACTGGAGAAGCAAATGCGGGTGGCAGCTCACTTGCTTACGATGGAGACGGAGTTTATAAATCTACCGATGCGGGACGCAACTGGACTTCCGTTGGGCTTCTGGATGCTGGTAGTATCGGTCGAATAAAAATAAGCCATCAAGATCCCAATGTTGTTTATGTGGCAGCTATGGGCCACCTTTTTTCAAACACTGGACAAAGAGGTATTTTTAAAACCGAAGATGGGGGCAAAAACTGGGAACAAGTTCTCTTCCTTTCCGACTCTACTGGAGGTATCGACTTGGCGATCCACCCTGAAAATCATAACATTATTTATGCAGCCATGTGGGAACGAATCCGCCGTCCTTACAATCGGCAATACGGAGGCGCTACTTCTGGGGTTTATCGTTCGATTGACGGAGGCCAAAGTTGGACAGAAATGACAAATGGCTTACCTGCCGAAGCCAGTGAAAAGGGCCGAATTGGACTGGCTCTTGCTCCTAGTCAACCGGATATGGTTTATGCTTATTATGTCGATTCGATTGGACGTTTACAAGGTGTTTACCGCACAGAAGATGCAGGTGATTCCTGGCAAACCCGCAGTGTTAGTGGGATTAGGGGTGTTTCTTTTGGTTGGTGGTTTGGGCGAATCACAGTTCATCCACAGGACCCCGAGATCATCTATCTTACTAACCTAAACATGCACCGCAGCGTAAATGGTGGATTGACCTGGAATAATATTTTCTCGGGTGTCCACGTAGATCAACATGCCCTCTTCATACATCCTGCTAATCCAGATTTAGTGATCAATGGGAATGATGGCGGTATTTATATTAGTTCTGATAAAGGATTTAACTATCGAAAGGTAAGCGAACTGCCCAATATGCAATTTTATTCTTGTAAGATTGATCCCAATGATCCTAATCGTTTGTATGGCGGCACTCAAGATAATGGAACCAACCGGACCACTACCGGCTCTGAGGATGATTGGAATAACCTAACTGGCGGAGATGGTTTTGGAGTTAATATTACACCTGACAATTCTTCCTTATTTTATACTCAAGTCCAAAACGGCGTGATACTTCGGACGGAAGATGATGGCGAATCTTTTATCAACATTTCTTTTGACAATTTCGGCGGTCCCTTTAATTGGAATACGCCACTTAAACTAGATCCCTTTGATTCAAGAATTTTGTATTCTGGCAATCAGCGCCTTTTTCGCTCTACAGATCGAGGAGATAATTGGACCCCAATTTCTCCAAGCTTGGTTAATTCAGTGAATCCACAAGGCAATTTAACCTTCGGGACTTTAACAAGCATTGATGTTTCCCCATTAAACAGCGAAGTAATATATGTAGGAACGGATGATGGAAACGTTTGGGTAAGCAAGAATTACGGCGCAAATTGGCAGTCTATCCAAACGGGTATTCCTCAGCGTTGGATTACTAGAATAACGGCCTCGCCACACCAAGTTGAGACGGTTTATTTGACCGTATCTGGTTTTCGGTTTGGAGAATCTGAAGCCCAAGTATTTCGTAGTGATGATCAGGGTGCCAACTGGGTGCCTATCGGGGCTAGTTTACCGGATGTGCCCGTCAATGATATAATTGTAGATTCTCTGATTCCGGAAAGGCTTTATTTAGCAACAGATATAGGTGTCTATTATAGCATTAACGATGGAGATAATTGGGAATTACTTGGCATTGATTTACCGGAGGCCCCGGTCACTGATTTAGATTTTCATGTCCATAGTAGGACTTTGGCGGCAGCGACCTATGGCCGTTCGATGTATACCTATGACCTGTCTTTATCAACCAATGCTGCAAACATTATGCTGAAAAATCAAATTGTGGTTTATCCGAATCCAAGTCGTGGTCAATTTACTCTTGAAAGTAAGTCTTCAAACTTTAAAATAAATAAGATTGAGCTATTTGATGTATCAGGAAAGAGGGTTTACAAAAAGGAATTGATTGAAGCTCCGACCCAATTACAAAAATTGAGTCTTGATTTGGCTCCAGGCATTTATTCACTAAGCGTACAATCATCCAAAGGACAAATTAGTAACGAAAAAATTGTTTTTCAATAACTAGATCAAGGGGATTAAACCAAATCCCCTTCGTTCCAATCTTTTCTTCTCTCTAATTGGCGCAGTTCCAAACCTTCACGATCTTTTTTGGCAGGAGGCAGTTTGGAGTAGCCGTCTGTTTTCATTTTACGAAGCTCCTCTTCAATGGCTTGGTCCTCCCATTCTTTATTCATGGGGCCAATTCCGGGAACACCAAAAACATCAAGGTAGTTGAAGAGTACGGCCATTCCCCAACCGAGGACGGGCCAATGGAACCACCATCGACCAGGCGAAGTGATCAGGTTAAGTGCTACTAGAAAGACACTAATAATTAAATACGTCGTAAAGTGTTCATAGAAGTCTTTTTTTCTTTTAACGCGTTTTTTCGCTTCTAATATTCTTTGATCTTCGCTCATTATACTCCTTTGTTTTAGCTGGAATCCAGGAATAAAATAAAATATAGTGATTATTTCATTCCTATGGGAAATTACAGAATAAAACGTCAAAATACTAGAAAGAAGTTTTTAAAAAAGCAGCTTTTTTATCACTAAACAGGAAAAAGTAGCTTTTAAGAAGCTATTACTAGACCAAATCGCGGTCTTTCCAGTTTGGAGCAGGTGCTGGTGGGACGATATCATCTACGTATTCGTCATTTTGAGTTTTAGCACAGGCAAAGGATTTTCCTCTTAAAGCACGCTTGGTTTTCTTATAATGAGAAAGGAGTCCAAGCCCCCAAAAAATGGTCATATACTGCCAGCTATCACTGTCACTATTGAAAATAACGAAAGCATTGACTATTAGATAAACG
>CAXIDD010000289.1:0-6990 GCA_964021975.1 uncultured Saprospirales bacterium
TGGCACACAGTTTTATAATGCTAGCGGTTCAGAGGTGAGTGCAGCTTCAATTAAGCAAGCCGGAGCCATTCATCCATTCTTGAAGCCTGATGCAGCGTCTACCGATGGTGAAGGGACTTCAGATGGTACGCATGCAGCGGCTTATGAGGATTATAAAACTCAAATTAACCCAATGCCAAGGGTAGCCTTTTCATTCCCAATTTCTGATGAAGCTAACTTTTTTGCGCATTATGATATTTTGGTCCAGCGTCCAGCTTCTAATACTTTAGCTACGGCGGTTGACTATTTTTATTTTACAGATAATCCAGGAATTACCAAGAATAACCCAGACTTACGACCCACTCGTACCATTGATTATGAAGTAGGGTTCCAACAAAAATTATCGAATAGCTCCAAACTTAAAGTATCTGCTTATTATAAGGAGTTGCGGGATATGATTCAGTTTCGGACTTTTTTCCCTGTACCAATCATCAATCAATACACCACGTATGATAATCAGGATTTTGGTACAGTGAAAGGGTTTGCCTTTGAATACGAACTACGGCGGACGAATAATATCTCTCTCATAGCAAATTATACACTTCAGTTTGCGGACGGGACGGGCTCCAACTCTAACTCTCAAAGAGGGCTAACCAGCAGAGGTAATCTGCGGAATTTGTTCCCTTTAAGTTATGACGAACGTCACCGGGTAAATGCCAATATGGACTTCCGATATAGTGCAGGTCGATTTTATAATGGACCAAGTGTGAATGGTATAGACATTTTATCCAATTTCGGAGTTAATATCCAAACGGTTGCTGTTTCTGGTCGGCCTTATACGGCTACTATTACGCCAGAAGAGCTAGGTGGTGCCCAAATCGCTGGTGCTTTAAATGGCGCTAGACAACCCTGGACCTTTACCGTGAATATGCGGATTGATAAAACTTTCAGGATTGCAGATCGACTGAATTTGAATGTATATGCAAGGGCATCTAATTTATTGGATCGGAGAAACGTATTAAGTGTTTATTCTGCTACGGGCTCACCCGAAGATGATGGCTTTTTGGCTTCTTCTAATGGTTTGGATAAAATTCAAAACATTCAGAATTCAAATCGGACCGTGGAAGCTTATTTAGCTTCTTATCAATGGGCCATTGTAAACCCAGGTTTCTTTGCCTTGCCGCGTAGAATATTTCTAGGCGCAATTCTTGATTTTTAATTCTAGAAGTGACAAAAAATAAATATTTGTTTTGTCACCCTTTAAGCTCGATAATCAAATAAAAAATAATAGAAATAAAATAACCATGCGAATAATTATAAAGGGACTGGTTTTTGTTTTTGCAGTGGCTTATTGCTTGCCTGCCAAAGCGCATATCAACCCTAAAGCGAAGGCTAGGTTGGAGCAAAAACGAGTAGATACGAGGTCTTTTCGAGACGATTGTGATAATGCGATCTCTCAAACGGATATGGACATTAATAATGTTCGGGCCCGATTGACAACGGGCGGAGATGTTTGGTGGGACAGTAACGATGGACGTTATGTTGTCCCTAAAGTCGCTCCTGGACAGCCGGAGGTTTCGTCTATTTTTGCCGGTGCCGTTTGGATCGGAGGCGTCGATCCAGCAGGAAACTTGAAAATTGCTGCCCAAACTTATGGTAGAAACACCGGTGACTTTGATTATTGGCCTGGCCCTTTAGATCCTGAAACGGGTACAACCACTCAGGAAGAATGTGCTAAATGGGACAAGTTTTTCACGGTTACTGGTGCCAGTATAGAAGCCCACATTCGTAATTTTGAAACCGCCAAAGCAAATGGAGAAACTTACGATCCGGATGATATTCCAACGGATGTTAGAGGATGGCCCGCTCGTGGTAATGAGTTCTTTTTTGATGTACATCAATTCGAATTACCCAACACTTCTCAAGGTTTAGCTGCCTTTTGGGATCAGGACGGAGATGGCCTGTACAACCCTGAATTAGGAGATTTTCCAGTAATTGAAGTCCGTGGTTGTTTTGAAAAACCACAATTTCCAGATGAAATGACTTTCTGGATTTATAATGATGCGGGTAATATTCATGCGCAATCACAAGGAGATCCAATTCAAATGGAGATTCAAGTACAAGCGTTTGCTTATGCAACCAATGATGAGATTAACGATATGACCTTCCAAAGATATAAGCTCATCAACCGAGCAGTGGAGTCCATTGACAGTACCTTCTTTGCGATGTGGGTTGATCCAGATTTAGGCTGCTTTACAGATGATTATATTGGCTGTGATACTACGCGTAGTTTAGCCTATGTTTATAATGAAGATGGTTTAGATGGGCAGACTGGTTGTGCTTGTCCAGGTGGCGTAAATACTTATTGTGAAGAAATTCCGATTCTAGGGGTTGATTACTTCCGGGGGCCATTAGATGAATTTGGGAATGAAATTGGCATGTCCTCTTTTACCTATTACAATAATGCCGGTGTCGGTAGTCCCCAACAAGGTACCACAGATCCAGATAATGCTTTAGAGTATTACTATTACCTCTCAGGCCGCTGGAAGGATGGTAGTCCTTTTACCTTTGGAGATGATGCCTATCGCGATGGAGAACCTATTGACTTTGCTTTTACAGAGCCACCAAATGATGTAGATGGTTGGTCTATGTGTACTGCGGCACTTCCTTTTGGTGATCGTCGGACCATTCAGGCTTCAGGACCATTTAGACTAGAGCCTGGTGCCCTCAACGAATTGATTGTTGGAGCAGTCTGGGTGGCAGATCAGAGTTATCCTTGTCCAAGTTTAACAAAATTATTGGAGGCAGATGATATCGCGCAAGCTTTATTCAATAACTGTTTTGAAATCACTGATGGCCCAGATGCGCCTGATGTTGACTTCATCGAATTGGATCGAGAGATTATTGCCGTTTATTCTAATGATACATTGGTTTCTAATAATGCTTTTGAGGCTTACGCCCAAAAAGGCCTACAAATTCCGGATGCTACAGAGGATAGTCTTTACGTCTTCGAGGGATACAAATTATACCAATTATCAGGTTCAGATGTTACCATTGCGGATCTAGATGATCCAGATAAAGCTAGAGTTATTTACCAAGTTGATTTAAATAATGGTATCGGTCGAATTTTTAACTGGAATACGGTCGACAATCCAACTGGTGAGGAATATTACGTGCCGGAGTTGGAAGTAGAAGGCCGAGATCAAGGTATTCGACATTCCTTCCGAATTACCGAGGATCAGTTTGCAGAGGGAGATCGACGTTTGATCAACCACAAGAAATACTACTTTACAGCTATTGCATATGCATACAACAACTATTTGGAGTTTGATCCAAAAGATGTCATCGGACAACGGAATCCTTATTTGGAAGGCCGTCGAAATATCGGAGATGGGGAGAACCCTTATTATACAGTTATTCCTAGGCCAACGGTTGACCGTAATCTGAATACAGTGTACGGAGACGGCGCCATCATTACCCGTCTCGATGGACAAGGTAATGGCGGGATCTTCCTTGATATGGATCCTGTGGTTCGAGAATCAATGCTGGCAGAAGACTTCAATGGGGAAATTGAATATCGCCCAGGTGCAGGCCCTATCGATATCCAAATATTTAATCCTTTGGATGTAGTGGATGGAGAGTTCGAGCTGCGTTTTGAAGATAGCAATATGAACAATGATATCTTGGAGTCTAATGCTAGATGGCGCCTGGAAAATTTGACAGATCCAAGTACTCCAATCATTTATTCAGAGCAGGATTTATCTACCTTAAATGAGCAAATTATCAAAGATTTTGGTTTTTCTGTTTCGATAGGTCAGGTTTTACCAATCGGTGCCAATCCGCTTGTGGATGAAAATAATGGTGTGATAGGATACGATGAAGAATATACAGGTAGCACAGGTTTGGTTTGGTTAAACGGTGTTCCAGATGGCTTTGTAGGTGGACCTATTGATTTTGATGAACAGGCATACGACTATGTAGCCACTGCTGATGGAGAGGCTGATGATGCGATTGATCCTAATCAGGCCTTCACCAATATTGGGCCAGGGTACTTTATCCCTTATTTCATGGCCAATTGGAGACAATATGACGAAAATGACAGTCCTTACATTACTCCTGCTTGGTCTAGCCTCGCAGGTAGTGCTACCGTTCGTGCACAGTCAGATTTAGATGATATCATCAACGTCGATATTGTCCTGACGCCGAACAAAGACCTTTGGAGTCGATGTGTTGTCATCGAGACTGCGAATCGCCACCACATCAATCAAGGGGCAGAAACGGTTGGTGAAAGACAGTCTTTTGACCTAAGAGCTGCTGCTAATGTGACCAAATTTGATAATAATGGAGACGGATTTCCAGACATTGATGATGAAAACCCCGGAGAGGGTATGGGCTGGTTCCCTGGATATGCTGTGAACGTAGAAACAGGCGAACGTTTGAATATCTTCTTTGGAGAAAACTCTATCTACGACGGGGCCCAATTCCCTGAATCCATTACGAATACTGGAGCGGATATGATGTTCAATCCAAATTCTCAGATCGTTGATCAGAATGGAGGGACCTTTACGGAAAGGTATCCAACCGGAGGGCAACACTTTATTTATGTAGCGAATACGCCTTATAACGAATGTGAGGACTTCCGCAGATCATTTGCTCCTTCTCCAAGTTTTGTAACGAAGATCCGACAAATGAGAAATGTGGTTTGGGCAGGTACGATTCTTCCCGCCACTGGATTTGATATGCTTTCTTATGAAGAAGGATTGATACCTAATGAAGTCGTTGTTAAACTACGCGTGAGTAGTCCATATGCGGTATCTGAAGATGCCGGAACAGGAACCAACCAAGATTACCCAGCCTATCGCTTTAAAATTGAAGGGAAATCTTCAGTTCCACTGGCAGAATCCCAGTATGATGAAGCCTTAGAGGCGATAAAGGTTGTTCCAAATCCTTATTATGGATTTTCAAGTTATGAAGTTTCGCAATTTACCAATATTGTGAAAATTACGAATCTACCTCCTGAATGTGTAGTAACGATCTACTCTTTGGATGGGAAGTTTATTCGCCAATATAACCGAGACGAAATTGGACGTATACCGCAGGGTGCTAATCGAGCCATCGCACAACAGCAAATTTCGCCGGCGATAGAATGGGACTTAAGAAATAGTAAAATGATCCCAATTGCTAGTGGTGTCTATTTGATCCATATTGATGCGGGAGAATTAGGGGAGCGGACCATTAAGTGGTTTGGTATCAATCGTAAATTTGATCCTTCGGGCTTATAAAATTTGATTTGGAATCATTTTATTTAGCTCCGTAAACATGCTCTAAAACATATAAAACAAAATAAATGAGCGTTAAAATAAAAATATACCTGTTGGCCTTTGCGGTAATGCTTTGCGCTAAACCCGCCTGGTCAGGTAACCCAGACCGACAAGGAGAGGCCGGAGCGTATGAACTGCTCTTGAACCCTTGGGCACGCTCGGCAGGTTTGCACACACTGAATACTTCTATGATCTCAGGGGTAGAAGCATTGCGCCTTAATCCAGCTGGATTGGTCCGGATAGACCAATTGGAAGTGGTGATGTCTCGTGCAAATTATTTGCAGGGTACAGGCATTAGTCTTAATTCTCTAGGTTTAAGTCGTAAGATTGGAGATAATGGTGCTTTCGGCTTCAGCTTGATGGCAACTGATTTTGGAGATATCGAAGTCACTACAACGGATCAGCCTGAAGGGACGGGTGCAACCTTTTCGCCAAGCTTTTTCCACCTTGGCCTAAGTTATGCGCATATGTTTGAGAATAAAGTATCGGTTGGGATCACCTTTCGAGCAATTTCACAAGCACTGGCTAATGTAAGTGCCTTTGGATTCGCTATTGACGCAGGCATCCAATACGTAACTGGTCCGGATGATAATTTTAAATTCGGAATTTCATTGCGTAATGTAGGCTCTCCAATGTCATTTTCTGGAGAAGGTCTTTCTACCCAACGGCCCGCTCCGAATGGTGGCTTTGAGGCTACGCTTGATCAACGTGCGGCAAGCTTTGAGCTGCCTTCTACTTTAAACATCGGAATGTCTTATGATTTTTTAATTGGCGAGAATCATAGGATCACTGCCTTGGGTAATTTTACTTCTAATTCTTTTTCAAGAGACAACCTTGGAGCAGGCGTAGAGTATAGTTTGAACGATCAATTTATGCTGCGGGCAGGCTATCGACATGAAATTGGTGTAGAGTTTATTGCCGAAGAACCCATTTATACCGGTCTAAGTGCTGGAGCTTCCCTTAATTTTAAATTGGGGAAAGACACCAAAAATACTCGGATTGGCATTGACTATGCTTATCGGGATACCAAAGTGTGGGATGGTACCCATAATATTGGCGTTCGGTTTAGTTTATAAGCGGTAGGTACTAGCGCACTTAAAGAAAAATATCTATATTTGTATGATATAATAAGAGCGTTTTCATTCGTTAGGATGAAAACGTTCTTATTTTTTGTTGTAGAACAAGCATCAATTTCTAGGATTAAATTGTTAATCCTTTTAATAGAAACAAAATAATCGATGCTAAGAAGCTATTTGAAATAGTATCTAAGTTTTATTTTTCGCAGCGACTGTTGAAACAAATTAACTAAAATATCAAAATTAAGCAGAACTGAAATGAAGTTCTAGCAAACTCCACCTGCTTTTCGAGTAAGGCCTCGGAATAGCTTTTTCTCCAGCTATTGGATAGGCAGTCCATTTTTCGCAAGTAGAATCATACTTGAGCGGGTAGAGTACTTATTTAAAAACTTGTAAAAAGTAATATTATGGCGAGTTATGACTATATGGTTCGGGAAGATTACGAACGGCTCCAAGCAAAATTAGAAGAATTAAAAACAAATGGCCGAGATCAAGCGGCCAAGGCAATTGCGGAAGCTAGAGAAAAAGGTGACCTGTCTGAAAATGCAGAATATGATGCAGCTAAAGAAGCTCAAGGACTTTTGGAATTGGAGATCAATAAACTGGAAAAAATG
>CAXIDD010000290.1:0-6962 GCA_964021975.1 uncultured Saprospirales bacterium
ATCCTGACGAGTCATCAAATGACCACCACCCAAATTGACCCATTTCAAGCTGGACAAATAGGAACCAAACTTATTTTCTAAAGCCAATATTAATTGCTCTGTAGCTTTGGCAGAAGACTCACAAAGGGTATGAACATGCAATCCTTCTATTGCTTCTGGTAAAGTAGTTGGTAGCTGATCCGCAAGAACTCCTAATCTGGAGCCAGGTACTGCAGGATTGTATAAGTCGGTTTTCACTTCCGAATATTCCGGATTTACCCGTAAACCAAGAGAGACTGTTTTTTGAGCTTTAGCCACTTGGTCCTTAAATTGTTGGAATTGGGTAAGTGAGTTAAAGGTCAAATGGCTACTGTAGCTTAATAATTCTGAAAAATCTTCTGGAAAATAAGCTGGCGAATAGGTGTGCGCCAGAGTATTCATTTCTTCCTTTATCAAGCGGGCCTCATTGAGCGAGCTGGCAGTCGCTCCGTGTAAATATTGTTTAACCAATGGAAATAAAGGCCAGGTAGAAAAGCCTTTCAATGCTAAAATTACTTTAACACCACTCGCATCCTGGACTTTCTTAATTACCTGTAGATTCCGTATCAATCTAGCTTGATCAATAACAAAGGCAGGCGATTGGACCTGCCCATACTCTATATTTCTATTTTCCATTAGTAGTCGAATTCTAAGTCTACATCCACTGCTTCCTGCCAGGTGAGTCCCTGTTCACCCAATTCGGCTAAGAAAGGATCTGGATTAAACTCTTCTACATTAAACACCCCTGCTCCAGTCCATTGCCCGGTTAAAACCATTTTAGCACCCAGCATTGCAGGAACCCCCGTCGTGTAAGAAACACCCTGTGCCCCTGTTTCTTTGAAAGCTAGCTCGTGACTACAATTATTCCAAATGTAATAATCCTTTTGCTTCCCATCTTTAACACCTCGAATACGACATCCAATGGAAGTTTCTCCTGAATAATTATCTCCAAGACCTCCAGGATCAGGCAGAACTGCTTTTAAGAACTCTAAGGGCACTATCTCCATACCTTGAAACTGGACTGGCTCAATCGAGGCCATTCCAATATTTTGGATTACCCGCAGGTGTGTTAAGTATTCCTGTCCAAAGGTCATCCAAAACCTAGCCCGTTTCAAAGAGGGATAATTCTTGGTTAAAGACTCCAGTTCTTCGTGGTAAAGTAAGTAAGAATCTTTAGGACCAATTCCAGGATAATTCAATACTTTCTTTACGGCGTGTGGTTCTGTATATTTCCATTCTCCATCCTCAAAATATTTTCCTTTTTGAGTGATTTCTCGAATGTTAATTTCCGGATTAAAGTTGGTGGCAAAAGCTTTTCCATGGTCTCCGGCATTACAGTCTACGATGTCCAAATAATGCATTTCATCAAAGTGGTGTTTCGCTGCACGAGCTGTAAAGATACCAGTCACACCTGGGTCAAAACCACACCCCAATACAGCGGTCAATCCCGCTTCTTTAAATCGATCTTGGTAGGCCCATTGCCAATGGTATTCAAACTTTGCTTCTTCTTTAGGCTCATAATTAGCAGTATCTAGGTAATGCACCCCTGCTTCCAGACAAGCATCCATAATAGTTAAATCTTGATAAGGCAATGCGACATGAATAACCAACTCCGCACCGAAAGATCGGATTAATTCAACGAGCGCTGGCACGTCTTCTGCATCGATTGCCGCTGTTGTAATATTTTGATGGCCCGTATCCTTGATAACATCTGCCACAATCGCATCACACTTGCTTTTTGTTCTACTAGCGAGCATTATTTCAGAAAAAACAGCTGAATTTTGAGCACATTTATAAGTGACTACTCTTCCTACGCCACCCGCTCCAATGATCAATACTTTAGACATCTTGTATCGTTTGTTGATTATGTAATTGTATATTTTGAGTTAAAGCGCTAAAGTTACTAGACTTGTTCAATTTTCAAAATTAAATTTTTACTTTAAGAAGCTATTTGAATCTACCTGCAGTAGACAGGTTTAGCAGTATGATTTTTCTAGTCTTTATATAAGACTATCCATCTTTGTAAAAGTCAATACATAAAGTAACTTTTTTGCTTAGAGTATTTATTAAAAAGGCTTTTCGTACAGATTTAAAAGTGTACAAAAATAAAAATTTATGCTGAGTAATTTTGACCCTAATGGTCCAGGTTTAGATAATGGAAATTTTATTGGTCTACCCTTTAACCTTGAATCGGCGGAATTTATCTTCTTCCCAGTACCTTGGGATGTTACCGTCTCTTATCAAGATGGGACTTACAGTGGACCTGAGAATGTATTACAGGCTTCTACTCAATTGGACTTAATGCACCCCACCGGACCAAAAGAATGGGAGAAAGGAATTTTTTTTCATCCCATTAATACCTATTGGAAACAACGCAATTTGGAGTTACGTCCCAAGGCTCAAGAATACATCAAATTTCTAGAAGCCGGAGGGGATGTATCTAGTCATAAGAAAATGCAACAAACCCTCGATGAAATCAACTATTCTGGGCAAAATCTAAATACCTGGGTTGAAAATCAAACCAAAACCCTTTTAGATCAAAATAAAAAAATCGGTTTGGTCGGGGGCGAACACAGTACTCCTCTGGGCTTTATAAAAGCTTTAGGAAAAAAATATGATTCCTTTGGAATTCTACAAATTGATGCCCATATGGACTTAAGATCCGCTTACGAAGGTTTCACCTATTCCCATGCTTCTATTTTTTATAATGTCTTAGGACTTTCCAGTATTCAAAAATTGGTTCAGGTTGGTATTCGTGACTATTGTGCTGCTGAAGCAGAATTCGCAGCTAAAGACCCTCGAATTGAGGTCTTCTTTGATCATCAACTAAAAGGGAATGCTTTCCAGGGGATCAATTGGCAGACACAATGTCAAAAAATAATTGAAACCTTACCTGAGTTGGTATACATTAGTTTCGACATTGATGGACTAGATCCAGCTCTGTGTCCGAATACTGGTACACCAGTTCCAGGAGGACTTAGTTTTTCAGAAGCGAGTTATTTAATAGAAACCTTGGTAGCAAGTGGTCGGAAAATTATCGGCTTTGATTTATGCGAAATTGGTGGCTTGAATCATGAATGGGATGGCAACGTGGGCGCACGTATCGCTTACAACTTGGCTATCGCCGCTCTACAGAGTTAGAATTGTTGCAAGGCTAGGTTTTGTTAAAAACAGCTTTTGGTCCAAAATATCAATCCTATCAATTGGTTTCTTTTTCTGGCAATCAGACCCTATATTTGCAGCCAGAAACAAAAATCATTTTGAATTGTAGATAATGTTGAAGTTATATGGTGTATTGCCATATTGTTATATCAACGAATCATTTAAGAAATAACATATGAATTTTGATCTTATTGTAATTGGTAGCGGCCCTGGAGGTTATGTAGCTGCCATCCGTGCTTCTCAGTTAGGAATGAAAGTTGCAGTCGTTGAGCGAGAATCCTTAGGTGGTATATGCCTAAACTGGGGTTGTATTCCAACCAAAGCACTCCTAAAGAGTGCCCAAGTTTTTGAATATATTTCGCACGCCGAAGATTATGGCATCAAAGTAGGCAGTGCCAAAGTTGACTTTGGTAATATGATTAGCCGAAGCCGTGGTGTGGCAGATGGCATGAGCAAGGGAATTAACTTTTTATTCCGAAAAAATAAAATTACCGTTATCGATGGTCATGGAGAATTGATCCGAGGCAAAAAGGTAAAGGTAACAGATAAAGAAGGTAAGGTTACCGAATACAGTGCAGAACACATCATGCTGGCTACTGGTGGTAGAGCCAAAGCTTTACCCAACTTACCAATCGATGGTAAAAAGATCATCGAATATCGCAAAGCCATGTCCATGGATAAGCAACCTAAAAGCATGGTTGTTGTTGGAGCAGGTGCCATTGGTGTAGAGTTTGCCTACTTCTATGCTTCTATAGGAACAGAAGTGACTGTAGTCGAATTTATGGAGCAAGGTTTAGTTCCTAGAGAAGATGCCGATATTTCAAAAGAATTGGGTAAGATTTATAAGAAAAAAGGCATCAAGGTCTTAGGTAACACCTCCGTAGAAACGGTTGATACAAAAGGGCGTGGCTGTACCGTAACGGTCAAAAACCGGAAAACAGGCAAAGTAGATGAAATCAAATGTGACGTAGTGCTTTCTGCAACGGGCGTGACGCCAAATACCGAGAATATTGGATTGGAAACTTTAGGCATTAAAACAGATCGTGGTTTAGTTATGGTAGACGAATTCTACCGCACCAATGTACCTGGTATTTATGCTATTGGAGATATTACTCCTGGCCCGGCTTTGGCACATACTGCCAGTGCTGAAGGGATCCTTTGTGTAGAAAAGATGGCAGGCCACAATGTTGAGCCATTAGACTATGGAAATATCCCGGGCTGTACGTACTGTGTCCCAGAAGTAGCCTCCGTTGGTATGACTGAAGCAGCAGCAAAAGAAGCTGGTTACGAAATCAAAGTTGGTAAATTCCCATTCTCTGCGTCAGGTAAGGCAAGTGCAAGTGGTGATAAAAGCGGATTTGTTAAGCTAATTTTTGATGCCAAATATGGTGAGTTATTAGGTGGTCACATGATCGGTCAGAATGTCACCGAAATGATTGCCGAAATCGTTGCCATCCGTAAATTGGAAACAACAGGCCATGAAATCATCAAAACGGTTCACCCTCACCCAACGATGAGTGAAGCCGTCATGGAAGCTGCAGCGGCAGCCTACGATGAAGTGATTCACCTGTAGGCACGCCATTTCTGTAAAATAAAAGAGCTGTTCTCAGAGTTGATAATAAAATAATTTTCATTTTTTGTCTTCTTTAAGAACAGCTCTTTTTAGTTGGAATAACAAGCTAGCATGAGAATATTATTCACAATATTGGTTTCTATCCTCTTTTTTTCAAAGCTTCTTGGCCAGGATAAATACGAAAAAGAATACCGGATTTCGATAGATGCCGTACCGTCTGCTGCACTTAGTTATGTACAAAAATTCGATTTTGATAAAAAAGTGAAATGGTATCGAGAAGAAAGCCTCTCCCTAAGTTCAATTGAAGCTAAAATTAAGTGGAATAAACAACGATACAGCATAGAGTTTGATACTACCGGGCTCCTCCAAGATATTGAGATAACAATCAACTTTGAGGCAATTAGCATTCCTGCACAACAAGCCATCTGTGAGGCCTTAACAAATGAATTCGATCGATATAAGCTTAAAAAAATACAGCGGCAATATTCAGGAAATAAAACTTTCATTTTAGCATATCTAAGTCAGGAAGAAAAAATACTAAATCCAGAAGTGAAAATCCAATTTGAAATTGTGCTGGAAGGCAAAACCGAAGCGTCCGTTAACTTATATGAGTATACATTTTCACAACAAGGCAAGCTTATTAATAAACGGCGCATTGTACTTCGAAATACGGATATACTAGAATATTAAAAAACAGCTATGAGAAACGTCTTAATAGTAGTTGGCTTCTTACTGTTTTTTATACCAGCTACTGGTCAAGCTACTTACCGAACAGGGTACCTACCCAGTTTTAACCTCAATCAAAAATTACTGGCAAAGTGGGCGCTTAATTATAAAATTGAGGGAAGAGCTATTGCCAGCATAGGTAGTTTTGAAAATCCGAATTCTTATCAATTTGATTACAGCTTAACCGATATCTCTATCCTTGGATCTCAAAAAATTGGCTTAAATAACAAGTTAGCAGCAGGATATTTATTACGCCTTAGTGAAGCAGCCCCTCGACATCGATTGATACAACAATACACTATCGTAAAAAGATATTCAGGCTGGAGATTGGCTCACCGAATTGCTAGCGATTGGTGCTGGTGAATCTACTACTATTCGATTGCGCTATCGTTTATCTACTGATCTGCCTTTAAACGGTCAGAGTGTTGACGAGCAAGAGCTTTACTTTAAGATTAACCATGAATACCTGACTGCTTTTGAGCAAAATCAAACTGATCTAGAGATCAGATTAATTCCATACCTAGGATACCTAATTAATGAACAGAATAAAGTAGAGATGGGACTTGACTATCGACTAAATAGATTGCTACAAAATAGACCTAATAGACACACTTTATGGCTGGCTCTAAATTGGTTTGTAAGCATTTGAGTTTACAAGCTTGCAGTCACACTTTTAGCATAGCGGAAGATTCTGTTGAGCAAGACTTTTTCCTCTGTGATGATTTGTCCTTTCCCGTAAAGTGCCTCTTCGGCAGTAATTTTATAACCAGTAGTTGTGGTCAAATTATTAGGAAAGCCAACCTCTATTTGAATGTTATTATCTTGATCCGGAACGGATGCTTTGTATAATACTCTGCCCTGAATGGCCCCAAACTCTTCAAATGGATACCGCTGAAGTCGAATAATTACTCTTTGGCCTACTTGAACTAAACCGCTTTTTTGGAACTCTAACTTCATTTTACCAGATAATAAACGGCTTTCGCTAGGAATCACAATCATCAAGGGTTGATCTTTTTGTATAAACTGTTGCTCACTAACGGCTTCATCGATCTCTACAACACCATTTATCGGAGAATAAATAACATTTTCGTTGATCCATTGATTCACTCGAAGTTTCAGTTTTACAAAACTAGATTTTAAATCATCCGAAGCCATTAGCCTCGTTTCATCATCATCCTGTCTAGCTGTTTTTATACTATTATTAAGCACTTCAATATCAAAGTTGTTCTGAGAGATTTTTTCTTCCGTTTGCTGCAATTCGAAGCGAAAATTTCTAATCTCCCTAGTAACTTGGTTAACTTCTTCCTGAGACGCCTCTAATTCCTGAACTTTTTTCTTTAGGATATTATTTCGTTTAATTGCATCATTTATCTGATTGACAATAACCTTTTTTCTTTCTGCAAGAAATCCATTTGACCGACGTAAGGCCTGCATTTGTGAGCGATAAGAGGATACATTTCCAGATGAAGTAAACTGAGTTGTT
>CAXIDD010000291.1:0-6950 GCA_964021975.1 uncultured Saprospirales bacterium
CCATCTGGCGAGAAGTTAGCGGAGAAAATTTTATCCGTAAATTCAAATAATTTCAATTCACTCCCCTTCACATCCCAAAGTCTTACGGTATTATCCCAGGCTCCGGTCAAGACGGTTTGGCCGTCTGGTGAAAAGACAGCTGAATTAATGTAACTGGTATGCCCAATGGGTACTACTAATTCTGGTTTTTGACCAAAAAGTATCCAGGGCAATACCAATAAATAGGATAGATAAAAGTACTTCATTGCTATAAATAACTTCTAGGGGAAATCGTTTCAAAAACCTTTATCAGCGTTTACCTCAACGCTCTTTTCACCTCCCGAACAATGGTTTTTACTAATCGTTTTGGATTGTCGGTAGGTCTAATTGTCAACTCTTTAATCAGTTTTTTCCCTTGAAAAAGATTTACTCGAATATCAATGGCTTCGTTTCCAGGTTTGTACAATGCGCCTAAGCGATAAGCTTGAGGGTACTCATTGACATCTACATAAATTAAGTCTGCATTGGCCCCTTCTTCTCCTTCTTCCCGGAATTCAATTTCTAATAAACGAGCTAGCTCCAGATCATCTAAAAGGGTCAATTCATTAATAAAAACACTGCGGATCATGACTGGTTTTTTATTCCCAATCGGAATTTTGGATTTTGCGACATCATCTAAAATCCCAATATCAAAACTGGCCCCTTGACTAGGGAATCCTAACATAGGCGTTTGAATGCCTCGGATACTCGCAGCCAGCTCTGGTACGCTATTCCGAGCGTGTTGAAACAGCTCCATCACATCTACCATATCATTGCCGGTCGCATCTTTTCGAGTAGCCACGCCCAACATACCCTGGAGCAAGGCATAAGTTAACAAACCTTGTCCATATTCACTAGCTTCGTAGCTTACCTTATCCGAAGCACTACCAGAAAGGATGAACATTCCCGTCCGATCTTTCATCCGATCTAAGGCTCTGATTTGGCCGGAATTGAGTGCTTTACTCCCACTCGTCATGCTTTCTACCACTTTCCCAGAATTACAAGCATCAATGATTAATACTTGTTTGAGTGCCGGAATGTCATTGATCCAAGCGGTGAGTTCTTCACTGGATATGGTATAAGCCTCTCTGATACTCGGATCACTCAAATCTTCTGAGGCAATACCCTGTGTGAGATAATAAAATTGTGCTTGCTCCGCGCTACCATAAGTAACGCCATGGCCAGACATGTAGACCACTATCACATCCTCTGCTTTGGCTTTTTCTTTAATCGACTTAAAAGTGGCTTCAATATTCTTCTTCTCGGCAAATTCCCAGATGACATCCGTCTCTTCCAAACCGGTAGCGGTGGCGTTAGCCGTGGATAGACAATGGACTTCCAGACTATCTCCACTACTAAATAAAGCACCTCCTACATAATTCATAGCCTTTGCGATCATGGTGGCGTCTTGATCGGCATATTTCAAGTCTAAGGTACTACCGGTATAGTTAGAAGTCCCTACTGAAATGACATACAGCTTGGGGTCAAGATCGGCTTTCCAGCTTTCATCACTACTGCTGCTTGCACGTCCTTTGGTATTGGGAGCGGATAATTTGTATTCTATATCAAGAGCTTGGCTCTTCAACCAGCCAGCTTCATTATAAGTGCGAATACTAATAATATTCGTGCTATTTGGTGTACTTAGAAAGTAATTATTAAAAGGATCTAAATCAATGTCAATATCTGTGGCACGTTGTGCATTATCTTGAGGGGGGTTGGCATCTTGAATCACCTCTTTCCCATTGATAAAAACACTGGTTTGTCCGACCCCTCCATTTCTAGCTTTCAATTGAAAACTTAGGGTATTGTTTTTGATTTGTGGATTAACTATTTCTGGATAAAGCGGCAAAACGTCTAGTTGATCTACCTGGCGAATCCGCTCTTCGGAATAAGCTAAAGTTTTAGGCAACAAGCCTGGTTCGTAGTAACGTGCTTTGAGTTGCTCTAATTCAATAATTTCATTTTCTACCGTGTAATAGAGGAAGTCCATCATACCTGGCGAAGCATCAAAAAGGCCATTGGGTGCAATAACCACCCAGTCCTTTTCATTTACCCAAAATAGCGTCAATAGTTCTTTCCCCGTAGTGGCATCCCATATCTTACAAGAGCGATCTTCAGACCAACTGATTACAAATTGATCGTCATTGATTAAAGTTGCTCCGAGGGTCTTAAATTCATGACCTACAAAATCAACGCTCGTATTGTTTTCTACATTTAAGAGCTGAAAGTTCTTCTTTTGTCTTTCGACATACATATTTACACCTCGATAATCTTCAATAACGAGCTCATCTTTTTCTTTGTGTAAAACAAGTGGCTTTTTATCTGAGAAGTCCAAAAACCTTGTCCTTGGCGGCAATTGCTCTAGTGTATCTAGACGACAAACAAGGAGCGGCGTTATTTCAGGGAAGGCATATTTATCTTCTGGAAGCGGGGGATGATTTGTCCTTGTTATACAACCAAAATCCCAAAGAATTGGTGGCTCCATAAAAGTACCAGAGAGCAAATACTTTCCTTGTACAAGCCCAAGATCTGAAATAGAAGGCTCCGGACGGAAAGACAAATTAGGTATAGAATCATTAAGAGATTCCATGATAATAGTTCCGGCTCCTGGATTTATGTAAAGCGCTGCTCCAGGTATATCGTCGTAGCCCCAATCTGCACTACTATTTATTTCTAATTTTAAGGCCCGGTCGATATAGTTATTTTGTCTTTTAAAGGAAACCTTATCTTTATATACAGAATCATTACTGATGATGTGGCTATCTTCTAAATCATAGACCGTTTTTAAAAGGCTATCTACAAAATACCATCGGTCATCTCCTTCATAAAAATAAAACTCTAATTGTTCACCTGCTCCTTCCGTAACGGCAAAAGGCTGTTTGACAGTTTGGTTACCAATTTGCTTAATTAGCTTACCTTCGTAATCATAAATACTGATGCTCCCTGTTTCTGTCCCAAGCAACATTTCTTTTTTCTCTGGATCAAAAGCAAAGGCCTGCGGCCAATTCCCATAAGGGAAGCTGCTGGAAACTTTAGGTAATTGATTCAAGGAGGTTAGTTGCTTATTTTCCAAATCATAGATCCCTAATTGCTGATCAAACAATAAGGCCAATTGCTGACCATCCGTGGAAAACTCGATTGGATTAACCGGTAAGAGATCGCCAGTTTTTGAATCCAATTCCATCCAACTGGTGCTGATACTATCTTCCATAGACATTAAGCTAATACTTTTGCTATTACTGAAAGCCAATACCGTTTTTTGAGGATTGAACAATAAGTTGACCCATCTAAAAATTGTAGGTCCTTGCATTGGCCCGCCTGTGCTGAAAAAAGTAACCATATGCTCGGTCTTTTCAAATGCGATATTTCCATCTTCATCAGTACCTTTTTCATTGAGGTAACTTTCAGAAAAGCGCTCAAAGAGATTTGTTTCTGTTGAGATGAAATAAGGCTTAAAGAGTTCAGGCTCATCAAGACTCAAATACACCTGCTCATCAGCAAAAATAATGGCGATGTTTTTGTCATCCTTAAAAAGGACTTTAAAAGAGGGAGATATATAAGCAGCTGCATTATCTACTTGTATTTCTTTTATCTGTCCACTTCTCCTATTATACAACTGTATATTTTGAGTATCATTGGCTATGATTTGTTGACCATCTGGCGAAAAAGCTAAACTGAAGCGCCCCAAACCTGGCAATTCTTTTTTCGTTAACTGATTTATATCTAATAAATAAGGAACGGTATCAGCATCGATACTTAATAAAGATTGGCCATCCGGCGAAAACTGAATAGGATCATAATCTGTAAAACTGTTGGATGCTGGCGGTGAAAGACAGGTACTTTTCCAATGCAGATTCCCATTAAAATTCCAAATGTATAAAAAGGAATCTGAGCGACTAATGACATACTGACCATCGGGTGAGAAAAATGCATCAACCACCTCCGTTTCATGACTAGGAAAATTTCTTAACAAACGGCCTTCTGCCGTCCAAACCTTAATGGTCCGATCTTTAGAGCCCGAGACGATGTATTGACCATCATTGGAATAATTCAAACAGGTGATGGCGTCCATATGTCCAACTGGTAAAATTAAAGTTGGTTTCTGACCGCTCAACGAGACCAGTCCTAAAAGACAAAACAACAAGATGGTATACTTCATAATACTGCTTAAGGTAGATTTAAATAGGATACACATATATTTGATTACTACAGTATGGGTTACCTAACCCTCTAAAATATCTTAATTTCTATTTTTTAAAGCGCGTTTCAAGCTGCGCATCAAATATTTCATTAATCGCTCGGGGTCATCCGTAGACCTTACCTCTAGGTCGATACGTTCGTTTCCATAGAGTAATTTAGCGCGTAATTCTATATTTTGTTTATTCATTTTATAAAAACCTCGGACGGCATAGGCTTGAGGATAACTATTGACATCAATGTAAATGAGATCCGCATTTTTGCCCTTGCTGGTCTCTTTTTGTAAAACACCTTGTAGAGTACCTACCAAATTTTGATCGTCATCAAAGGTTTCTTCATTTAAGAAGATACTTCGGATGAATACGGGCTTTTTATTCCCGACAGGTATTTTAGCTTTGACTTGATCGTTCAATAATCCCAAATCAAAACTAGCTCCTTGTGTGGGAAACCCTAGCATTGGCGTCTGAATGCCATTAATACTAGCCGCCAAACGAGGCACTTCATCGCGGGCATATTGGAATAATTTCATCACATCTACATATTCGCCATCGGCAGTTTTGCGGGCTGCAATCCCGAGCATACCTTGTAGCAAGGCGTAGGTCAATAAGCCCTGCCCGTATTCACTTGCTTCATAACTGACCTTATCGGAGGCACTACCAGACAAAATAAACATTCCTGTCCGATCTTTCATTCGGTCTAGCGCTCGAATTTGACTAGAATTCAAGTTTTTAGTGCCACTCGTAAGGTTCTCTACTATTTGTCCCGAATTACAGGCATCAATGATAAGTACTTGTTTAAGGGCTGGAATATCATTAATCCATTGGGTCAATTCATCACTAGATATCGTGAAAGCCTTCCGGATGGCTCGGTCACTTAGATCATCATCTGCGATACCTTGCGTGAGGTAGTGAAATTGACTGTTTTTGGCATTGCCATAAGTAATGCCGTGACCGGAAAGGTAGACCATCAAAATATCTTCTGCTTTGGCCCTAGCTTTAATAGTTTTAAAGGTCTTTTCTATATTTTTTTTATTGGAAAACTGCCATTGAATGTCCGTATTTTCCACGCCAGTGGAATCTGCAGAGGCCGTAGAAAAACAAAAAACTTCTAAGTCACTGGTACCTGTGAAAAGGCTACTCCCCACCGCTTGCATAGCTTGTGCCATCACCGTAGCGTCCTGATCGGCATATTTCAGGTCTAATTTGGTGCCGGTATAATTCGAGGTACCAATACTAATGACAAATAATTTGGGATCCAATTCTGTATTAAGTACAGACGGCGCATTGTTTCTGTTGGTGTTTCTACCTTTAGCATTACCAGCAGGTAGTTTATAGGGCAATGCTACGGCAGGACTTTTTAGCCACCCTTCTGCATTATAAGCTCTGACTCGGATAATGTTGGTGCTATCTGGATGTCTGTACATCAAACTCTGGTATTGAGTTAAATCAAATTGAGCATTATTCTGCGGTCGAGCAGAAGTCGCTTCTGTATCAGGTGTAACTATTTCTTTACCGTTAATCGAAACGCTAATACCGCCCGAGCCACCATTGCGTTCGCTTAAGCGTACCAGTAACTGACCATTTTTTATTTCTGCCTCTATTTTGGGATATAAATCTACCTGTTCAAAATCTTCAACTGGTCGAATGCGTTCTTCCGAAAAATCTAATATTTTGGCCAATAAGCCCGGCTCATAATAACGGGTCTTTAATTGCTCCAGCTCTATGATCTCCAATTGACCTTGGTAAGCAACCGTATAGTACAATAGTTCCATTGCCTTTGGAGTAGCGTCAAAGAGCCCACTTGGAGTCGTCACAATCCAATCGTTTTCTCCAATTATCAATAAGGTAGCCAGCTCTTTTCCCGTCTGGACAGACCATACCCGAATGGTATTATCCCGAGCTCCTGTAAACAGGAATTGACCATTGGGAGAAAAAGCAACACTAGTCAGGCGGTCTGTATGCCCATTCAAGGTGTGTATTAATTGACCGTTTCGATTCCAAATCTTAGCACTTAGATCCCAACCAGCGCTGGCAATTAATTCACCGTTTGGCGAGAAGGCAGCCGCTTCTACGATGTCTCTATCTCCTGCAAAGGTCTGTAAAATTCGGCCATTTTTATTAGCGAGTGCAAGGGAAGTCTTATCATTTGTTCCAGCTAAAAGAATAGATTGACCATCTGGTGAAAAAGAAGTGGATTTCATCTGCATAATACCAGATTCGATGGTTTGGATTGCTCGGCCTTGACTGTCCCATAATTTGGCTTGACTGTAAGCAGTACCGGTCAAAACGGTCTGGCCATCTGGTGAAAAAGCAATCGAAGTCAATTCTTCCTCTCCTCCGTTTAAAGTAAACAATAAACGGCCATCCGAGCTCCAAACTTTAGCCGTCTTATCCCAACTGACACTACCAAATCGTTGCCCATCGGGTGAAAAAACGACCTCATTAATGGTATAAGTATGTGCAGCAATTTGTTGTTGGATTTGTCCTTGTAAATCGCTTAGTACGAGTTGACCATCGTCATAGTTCCCTCCCAATAAAATCTGTTGACCATCCGGTGAGAAGGAGATGGAACCAATGGTATCAATAGGCGTTTTAAGTTCCTTCACTAATTGATTTTTCAGGTCCCATAATTTGGCTTTCCCTTCTCCCATGTTCACCAAGAGTTGCTGACCATTTGGAGCAATTTTTATAGACCGGACAAAATCAGATGTTCCTTGAATATTGGTCAACAATTGG
>CAXIDD010000292.1:0-6941 GCA_964021975.1 uncultured Saprospirales bacterium
ATTAAGCCACCACCAATGACGATGATATTTTCGATTTTTTCTGGTGTTTGACAAGAAACGAACGTAGCAGCGATAACGCAAATCAAGAGTAATTTTTCCATGTTATTTTATTTTTCTTGCTGCCTTTTATCATTTTGCAAAAGAACCTGGTAATCTAATAGCTGTTTCTCCAATGAAAGGTAAGCTCTTGATAAAATAGTATTTTTATACTAAACGGCCAACAGCTCCTCTATTTCCGCTTCCGTAATTTCCATTTTTATCGGCCGTATTTTTCCTTCACTAATGTATAAACCACTACCTTGATATTTCTCACAAAGCGCTACATTGTATAGGCTTTGACCACCTTTTTGAGGAGACATAAATAATAGGCTACGGAATGGCTTAAGCCAGAAAGGCATTCCATCTCCAGCAGTCATTTTTGTTTTGATGGCACCTGGATTAACACTTACAAAACGAATATTCCCCCACTTTTTGTTGAGGTGAATCATTAAAAGAACTAAGACCAACTTTGAATCCAAATAGGAACCTAAAAGCTAAGTGGATACTAGTCAGATTGGCACCCTAATCCATTATTTCACCTTACAAGTAATAGCTATCTCAATATTATTACCAATGAAGAAAGTCGGAAATTTTTTACCCAAATTATAGTCTAGCCGATTGAGAGAAAACGCGCCCTTAAAGGTTCCATTTTTAAAATCGAAGGGAATAATTACCTCCTTGCTAAGGTCTTGAATCGTCAATTGGCCAGTAGCTTGGTATTTCCCACCAATATTTTCAATAGCAGTAGACCGAAAACTAATTTCTGGATAAGTATCCGCAGCAAAAAAATCGGCACTTTTTAAATGTTCGTCTCTTTTAGGCGTACCGGTGTTAATTGTTGATACTGCTAAACTGGTTTCAAAGGACGAATTACTCAAATCCTTTTCGTCAAAGTTGATAGAACCGCTGAAATCCTTGAGCGTTCCTTTTACGGTAATCAACCCTAATTTTTTGACGGTAAAACTTGCTTGGGAAGTAGCTGAATTGATTTTCAAATGTTCAGTAGCCATTTTCTAATTTTAATTTAAAATAATGGCACAAATTTACGCCCCTACTAAAGACAAAGCCTTAATGTAGATTAAGAAGTTCTTCCTTTTTTAGAATGACGGGATCTTTTCACTGTACTCAATGCTTCCGGTGTAATACCCAGATAAGAAGCGATCATACGCTGTGGGACTCTTTGAACGATATCTGGATAAGTTTCTAAAAAGTGCTCATACCGCTCAATGGCGGAAGAACTCATTAGCATAATTACACGCTTTTGAAGTACACCGATACGCTTCAATAATTTTGGAATTTCATGCCCGGAATCTATGATTTTTTCTCTGGAAACCACCAAGGCATCCTCTAGTACATCTATAAACAAATCACAGGGATCTTCTGGAGCAGAATTGTCTGCAATAATCCATCCTTCAGAGGCAAACATAAAGATGTGTTCTTTCCCTTTCTCATCAATCGAGTAACTTCTTAGCAAACCAGATTTAACTTGATAAACCTTACTATTTAGATCTCCTTTGTATTGAATAATCTGTCCTTTTTTAAGTTGTAATCTTTTCAATTTTAAATGATTGATTGTTATTTTTTAATGAGTATTCTGAACAGCTTTTCACCATTATTAAACACTAAAAATAGTGTTTAACTTTTCGTGTTCATGCACCAGGTTTTTCAGAATGATGTTACCCAGCATTTTTCTAGGTATTAGTCTACTTAACCAACCAGCAGGATCGTAATGCCAAATGGTTTTATAAAGACAAGCATTCTCAGAAATCGGCTGTATTTCTTTGGACGCAAAGTGCATTAAGGAACGCTGCGTATAGGTACTTATTTCCGTATAAACTGGTTCAATATCTTCTCCAAACCCTGTTGAAAGCTCCAGTAAGGTACCATCTTCTAGCGTCCAATTACAACGTAAAAAAACATCTTCTCTATCCGCCACCCAGTTTCCTTCTGAAATAATCCGAGACAACTCAAAACCATCACCAAAGTCTTGAATTTGCTTAGAATAAATCATCACATCATTCCATTCTTGACAAGTTTGGTCGATATTGATTACCAAATAATTAAATAATTCTAGCGCGGAACAGGCGACTTGGCTTTCAGCTCTTACAAGAGAAATCGTCCCATCGTTTGGATGTAGAATCCAATTTCTAATCAAGCCAAGCTTTGTCTTTTCTATCCATCTTTTTGATTGTAATAAGGCCTTATGTCGATCCAATAAGGCTTTACGAATTTCAATAAGTTCGGGTTTAGTTGCGGTTTTAATGTTCATACAAAGGCTTATCTTTTCTATATTTGGTACTGGTTGTAGTTAAGAGTATGTTTACCCTTTCAGATTCAAATAGCTTCTCACTAAATTAGCTAAAATACCGACATCTATATAAAAGTAGGTTTAGGTTCTCCAACTAAGGACTTACCTTTACGGGCAACATAGACCATGTTCAATAAATAAAAGCAACTTAATAAATCAACAAAGTCTGCAAGAGCCACTAGACATATTAAAAGAATACTGGGGCTATCCCGCTTTCCGCTCTTTACAAGAGCCCATTATTCAATCCGTGTTGGATGGAAAAGATACCCTTGCGCTTTTGCCAACCGGTGGTGGAAAATCTATCTGTTTTCAAGTACCTGCGCTGTGTCAAGAAGGACTATGCTTGGTGGTTTCACCCCTGATTGCTTTAATGAAAGATCAAGTACAAAACCTAAATAAACGGAACATTTCGGCTATTGCTTTACACTCAGGTATTCCCTATCGAGATATTGATCGATTGATCGATAATTGTGTGTATGGAGATGTGAAATTTTTATACCTCTCGCCAGAGCGTTTACACAGCGAATTAATCAGGGAACGGCTACCCAAAATGCCCATCAATCTAATCGCAGTAGATGAGGCGCACTGTATTTCTCAATGGGGGTATGATTTTCGACCAGCTTATCTGGAAATCGCTAAGATTAGAGAAATATTACCAGAAGTTCCCATCTTAGCGCTCACGGCTACTGCTACCCCCGAAGTAGCCAAGGACATCCAGGAAAAACTAGCCTTTAAACAAGAAAACCAGCTCCAAAAGAGTTTTGCACGTTCCAACCTCGCTTATGTGGTCCGGCACACCGAAGCCAAACCAGAGGAGATGATCAATATCCTCAAAAAAGTACCAGGTTCTTCCGTTGTTTATGCGCGAAATCGGCGCATGACCAAAGAAATGGCCATCCTACTCCGCCGCAAAGGTATCTCTGCTGATTTTTACCACGCAGGTTTGAGTATTGATGAGCGCAGTCAAAAACAAGAAAACTGGCTCAATAACAAGACCCGAGTCATGGTGAGTACCAATGCTTTTGGAATGGGTATCGATAAATCAAATGTCCGTTCCGTGATTCACCTCGAACTACCAGATGCCCTCGAAGCCTATTTTCAAGAAGCTGGCCGAGCAGGAAGAGATGAACAAAAAGCTTTTGCCGTCTTATTATACAATCAAGCGGATGCCGTCAAACTAAAACAGCAATATGAACTGAGTTATCCTGACCTAAAAGAGGTCCGGCAGGTATATCGAGCCTTGGGCAGTTATTATCAACTAGCCGTCGGGGCTGGTCACGGAGAAAGCTTTGATTTTGATTTGATTGATTTTGCCTCCAAATTTCAATTCGAAGCCATCAAAGCTTATAATTGTCTAAAAATATTAGAAAAAGAAGGTTGGATAGTTTTGAGCGAAGCGGTTTATAATCCAGCCTCCTTGAAAATGTTGGTTAATCAAGACCAATTATACGACTTTATGCTAAAGCACCCTAAACTGGATAAGATTGTAAAAGTTATCTTGCGCTCTTACCAAGGAGCCTTCAACCATTATATCTTTTTACGCGAACAATCGATTGCTAATTTTCTTAAAATAGAACGGTCGGACTTACAGCAATCTTTACAATTATTGCACAAAGAAGGCATCTTAGATTATAGACCTCAAAAAGAAGAGCCTCAACTCTTTTTCATCAATGGTCGGATGGATGCAAACACCGTAGCCTTTGATCATGTGGCCTATAATTTCCGGAAAGAACAGCAGAAAAAACGGCTGGACAATGCGATCCAATACGCCGAAAAAGAACAATGCCGCTCTCAGCAATTGTTGACCTATTTTGGAGAAATAGACGCGCCAATTTGTGGGACCTGCGACGTTTGCCTGGAGCAAAAAAAGGAACGAACTTTAGACCCAAAGTCCTATGCAAGGTATCAAAATAAAATTGAGTTGATTTTGAAAAGAGAATCATTGACCTTAGCAGAAATACTAGATTCTTTCGCCAAAAGTAAAGAAAAAGTAGTCGTTTTGACCTTGGATTATCTTTTAGAAGAAGGTAAAGTTTATCTTAAAGAAGATCATTTTATCTGGAAGCAACCATAGTATGAAGACCCTCTATTTTACCGTAACTAATGACTTGACTTATGATCAACGGATGATTCGCATTTGTGGTAGTCTTGCCCGTGCTGGTTATAAGGTCCATTTAGTTGGGCGTAAAAAAGTAAGCTCTGTTCCTTTAAGGAAGGAAGGCTTCCAGCAGAAGCGCTTGTTTTGTTTTTTTCAAAAAGGAAAATTCTTTTATTTAGAATACAATTTAAGGCTCTTTTTCTATTTATTGTTTAAAAAATACGATGCGCTTTGTGCCATTGACTTAGATACAATCGGCCCGCTATTTTTACTCAAGTTACTGCGACGTAAACCGCTCGTCTACGATGCACATGAATACTTCACTGAGGTTCCAGAGCTTGTTGACCGACCTTTCACCAAATCCATCTGGGAATGGCTAGCCCAACGCACAATTCCTAAGCTGCAAAACTGTTATACCGTTGGACCTCAGCTATTTGAAGAGCGCTATGGGGCCCACTTCCAAGTCATTCGAAATGTTCCTTTGCAAAAGCAGGAAAAAGAAGGCCCAGCTCCTATTACACCGCCTATAAAAGCAGGAGATCAAATCTTACTATACCAAGGCGCACTTAATGTTGGAAGAGGCCTAGAGTGCTGCCTAGAAGCCATGACTTTATTACCAGACCATATCAAGCTCTGGCTAGTAGGTGAAGGTGATTTGTCTCAAGCGTTACGTAAGGAAACGAAAAGGCTACAATTAGATAAGCGGGTCCATTTCTTAGGTTTCCGGCAGCCAATAGAACTTCCAGCCATCACTCAGCAAGCACATCTGGGACTGAATCTTTTAGAAAATAAAGGTTTGAGTTATTATTATTCTCTAGCCAATAAATGCTTTGATTATATCCAGGCAGGCTTGCCCGCTATCCATATGGACTTTCCGGAGTATCGAGCTTTGAATCAGGAATATCCTGCTTTTTTGTTGCTACACTATCTTGATGCCAACTTATTGGCCACGACCATACAAGGTATTTTGAGAGATGCTAAAACTTATCAAAGAATGCAGGAAACTTGTAGGGAAGCTGCTCTGGCTTGGAACTGGGAAAATGAAGAGCAGTTCTTGTTGGAGTTTTATGATGCGATTTTTTGAACCACTCAAAGCATCGAAATAAACCCAAGGATAATTCTGAGATTCTATTTCTACTATTAAGGTAGCCGAAACCTTCCTAAAACCGCTCCGCATCGGCTTCTTTCCATGCAGCTTGATAAATTTCAGGTACGGTATCTATTTGCAGCATAGCACCTTTCTCTACGGATGGGAATAGTTGTTCAAAAGTCTTAATTTGGTGCATACTTACTCTGCGGTAGACATGTTTCCGAGTAATTTCCGCTGGACTACGCAGTCCAGCAGCAGCTAAAAGCTCTACAAAACTCTTCAAAGTTTCATTGTGGTAACTAGCAACTCTGAATTTTTTATCAGAAACCACCAAGCCGGCCACTTTCTCGGCATCCTGCGTAGCTACGCCCGTTGGGCAATGATTGGTATTACACAACAATGACTGAATACAACCTAAAGCCAACATCATACCACGGGCCGAATAACAAGCATCCGCACCTAAAGCAATGGCTCTAAATATATGAAACCCTGTAAATATTTTCCCTGCACAAAACAACCGAACTTTATCTCTTACACCAAAGCCAACCAGTACATCATGAGCAAAAGCAACGGCTTCTCTAAACGGCATTCCCACACTATTGCTAAACTCCGGCGGTGCCGCGCCAGTGCCTCCTTCTGCCCCATCAATAGCTACAAAATCAGGATAAATTTCCAGTTCTACCATCGCTTTACAAATCGCTATAAACTCCGACCGTTGACCGATACATAACTTAAAACCTACAGGTTTTCCACCTGAAAGCTCTTGCATTTGCTTAATAAATTTTAATAATCCTTTCGGTGTATTAAATGCTTTATGAAAAGGTGGCGATAAAACATCGGTCCCCTCTTCTACGCCTCGAATAGCGGCAATTTCAGCATTATTCTTTTTGGCAGGCAAAATACCACCGTGTCCTGGCTTAGCACCTTGAGAAAGCTTCAACTCAATCATTTTCACACTAGGTTTGGCAGCCATTTCTTGAAAGTCTTCCGATGAAAAGTTACCATCTTCAGCTCGGCTACCAAAATAACCGGTACCCAGTTGATAAATCAAATCTCCTTGATGCTTTTCGTGATAGGGGCTAATGCCGCCCTCTCCGGTGTTATGGGCAAAACCGCCGCTGGCCGCACCGCCATTTAAGGCTGCAATGGCATTGCTGGAAAGCGAACCATAACTCATAGCAGATATATTCAAAATACTCGCATCATAAGGTTGTTTACAGCTTGGGTTCCCAACCCTTGTTCTGGGCAATTGCTCTAATTCGTGCGCATCCAGCGCACCAATAGAGTGCGACATCCACTCGTAACCTTCCTCATAAACATCTAGTTGTGTCCCAAAAGGTGCCGTATCTAAAACTGCCTTCGCGCGTTGATAAACCACCGAACGATGGATACGTGGAATCGGGGTT
>CAXIDD010000293.1:0-6889 GCA_964021975.1 uncultured Saprospirales bacterium
AAATCAATGGCAAGATTGGGAAATTGTCCACCAAGAAAAAGGACCGTTTTTTAATGAAATGCAAGGCGATCTTTACCGTTGGAAATCAGAAGGTATACTTTCTATTATGGTACAAGAAACACCTAAAGGTATTAGAAAACCTAGCGCTTTAAAAGTAGTTGATTTTTCTTTTCAATTTTGAAATTATTTAAGAGATGTTATAGCCTATAATTCACCAAGCCTTTAACCAAAATAAAATGAGCACTTTCAATTTAAATATCCTGCTCCTAAGTTTACTCTTTCTGACTACTTGTGGCACAAAAAGTAAAGAGAGAGTAGCAGCGCAAGTAGAGCGTCCTCCTAATGTATTATTCATCGCAGTAGATGATTTGAACAATTGGTTAGGCTGCTTAAATAATTATTCCAATACCAAGACCCCTAATATTGACCGATTGGCTGCTCAAGGCGTTTTGTTTTCCAATGCGCATTGTCAGGCACCATTATGTGGCCCTTCCAGAGCTTCTCTAATGACGGGGTTACGGCCATCTACTACGGGTATTTATGGCATGAGCCCTGATGAAAAGGTGAGGTCTGAAAATCCAGTTACCAAAGACATCGTTTTCTTACCAGAATATTTTAAAAACAATGGTTACCATACCATGGGGATTGGTAAACTTTTTCATATTCATGCACCGAAAGGAACATTCGATGAATCTGGAGGAAGAATTAAAGGATTTGGGCCACACCCTAAAGAACGCTTTGTATGGGATGGTTTTGGGAAATCAGATCGCAAAAATTATGGTCGGACAAATACAGATTGGGGGCCCTTCCCCGCTGCAGATTCCTTAATGCCGGATCATCAATCGGTAGATTGGGTCATTGAGCGACTAGATAAAAAATACGAAGAACCATTTTTCATGGCTTTAGGTTTTCAAAGACCGCATGTACCTTTATACGTTCCTCAAAAATGGTTTGATATGCATCCAATTGAAGGGATAGAAGTAGCACCTTATCAATCCAATGATTTGGAAGATGTTCCTCCAGTTGCATTCCAAATCAATGATTTACCAATGATGCCCTCTACAGAATGGGCGATTGAAAGTGGAGAATGGAAGAATATTATCCAGGCTTATTTAGCTTGTGTAAGTTTTGTTGATTATCAAATTGGGCGAGTCATGGATGCGCTTGAGGATAGCGAACATGCAGACAATACCATCATTGTCTTATGGTCTGATCATGGTTATCGTTTAGGAGAGAAAGGTACATTTGCGAAGCATGCACTTTGGGAACCTGCCACAAATGCTCCGCTAATCTTCGCCGGACCTAATTTACCTAAAGGAAAAGTCATTGACGCTCCTGCTGAAATGTTATCGATCTATCCAACACTTTTAGACTTAAGTGGTTTGCCACCTTACGAAAGAAATGAAGGTAAAAGCCTGGTTACAATCATGCAAAACAAGACAAAGCCTTCAGCTTCCTATGCGATTACTACTTTTGGAATGAATAACCATGCGGTACGTTCTGATCAGTATCGGTATATACGCTACGAAGATGGCGGCGAAGAATTTTATGATTATAAAAAAGACCCTAATGAATGGACCAATGAAATAAAGAATCCAGATTATCAGGATGCCATTCAAACACTGAAGCAGCAATTACCCAAAGTAAATGTACCTTGGGACCCGCATTCAAATTATACCTTTCAACCTTATTTTGTAGAACAGAAAGCAAGAACAAATAAGGCTGATTAATAATAAGGTTGCTTTGAATTATACTTTTATACCCTATTTTTTAGATTAAAAAGTAAAAATGAGTAGTTTGAAAGTTAGCCTTAATAATTAACTTACTGAGGCTCTTTTGACCTTTATAGTCTGATTACAAACTCATTTTAGCATTTTAATAAAAGTGTGTCAGACTGTATTAAACTATCAAACAAATGAAGAATTCTTTTTTTAGCTTATTTCTATTGAGCATATTTCTAGTTTCCTGTGCAGAGCAGGAAAAAAGTGATTTTGTTGACTTGTTCAATGGTAAAAATTTAGACGGGTGGGAAACTAAAAATGGGGAAGCACCTTTCACAGTGGAAGACGGTATTATTATTGGGACTTATGTCACGGGTACTCCCAATACCTTTCTATGCACTACCAAGAATTATGATGATTTTATCCTCACCTATGAAGGTTTTCTTGGAGAAGAAACCAATTCAGGAGTAATGGTGCGGGGCCAAAGTAGTCCTGATTATAGAGATGGAAGAGTCAATGGCTATCAGGTAGAAATGGACCCTTCTAAACGCAAATGGACTGGTGGGATTTTTGATGAAGCTCGACGAGGATGGCTTTACAATCTTGAACGAACCCCAGCTGCCAAAGATGCTTTTAAACTTAACGAATGGAATAAATTTCGGGTAGAAGCGATCGGAAATAGCATCCGTGTTTGGGTGAATGGTATCCCAACGGCTGATTTAATCGATGATGTAGATGCTTCTGGCTTCATTGGCTTGCAAGTTCATTCTGTCAAAGAAAAACTGGATGGACGTCAGGTCAAGTTTAGAAACATTCAAATTGCTACCACCAACTTAGATCAACATAAAACACCTGAAGACAATGCTATCATTCAGTACAGTTACCTGAAAAACACCCTAACAGATCGTGAAAAAGCAGAAGGCTGGAAATTGCTTTGGGATGGAAAAACAACGGAAGGTTGGAGAGGTGCCAAGCTAACCGAGTTTCCACAAGAAGGTTGGTCTATTGAAGATGGTGAGTTGGTGGTCGCTGATGCCGGTGGCGCCGAATCAGAAAATGGCGGTGATATTGTCACCATCAAGGAATACGAAAACTTTGAATTAGAAGTAGACTTCAAGTTTACAGAAGGGGCCAATAGTGGAATTAAGTATTTTGTAGATACTGAATTGAATAAAGGTAAAGGTTCTTCTATTGGTTGCGAATTCCAAATTTTGGACGATGACAAACATCCAGATGCTAAAAATGGCAAAGATGGGAATCGTACTTTGGCTTCTTTATATGATCTGATTACAGCCAATGCACACAACTTCAATCCCAATGAGTCTACCAAAAAAAGAGTCAATAAGTACAACTGGAATCGTGCCCGTATCGTAGTGAACGGCGCCGATGTAGAGCATTATTTAAATGGTATCTTGGTTGTAAAGTACAATCGAAGTGGGCAGCAATGGAAAGATCAGGTAGCAGCCAGTAAATACAAAGATTGGCCCAATTTTGGAGAAGCAGAAAAAGGCCACATCCTTTTGCAAGACCATGGAGATCAAGTATTTTACAAAAATATTAAAATCAAAGAATTATAAATATGGGAACAAATAGACGGAAATTTATCCAAACTGCCGCGGCTGGAACAGCTGGCATAATGCTCGGAGGTACACAACTTTCTGCTAAAAGCTACAATCGGATCATGGGTTCGAATGAACGTATGCAAGTAGCTATTATGGGACTCGGAAGACGGGTAGGTGGTTTTTATCCATACCTCACCGATAAAAAGAATAACGTTGACTTGGTTTATCTCTGCGATGTAATGACCTCTCAAAGAGAAAAAGCAGCTAAGAATGTATCTAAAATGATGGATTCAAAGCCTAAGTTGGAAAATGACTTCCGCAAAATCTTAGCGGATAAAGAGATTGATGCGATTTTCAACCTTACACCAGATCATTGGCATACACCAATGACCATTATGGGTGTCGCGGCGGGCAAACATGTATATGTGGAGAAGCCTTGTAGCCACAATATGGAAGAAAACGAATGGATCGTTGCCGCCCAAAAGAAGTACAACAAGGTGGTACAAATGGGTAACCAACAACGCTCCTCTGACCACACCATTGAAATCATGGACAAGATCCATAAAGGCGCAATTGGTAAAGCCTACAAAGCAGTTGCTTTCTATAGCAATAGACGGGGCGAAGTGCCGCTTCAAAAAGCAGCAGCCGTACCAACTGGTCTAGATTGGGAACTCTTCCAAGGACCTGCTATCCGTAGAGATTACACCTCTGAAACTTGGGATTACAACTGGCACTGGTATGGTTGGAACTACGGTACTGCAGAACTAGGAAATAATGCAACCCACGAATTAGACGTAGCACGTTGGGCACTACAAGTAGGATTCCCAAATCGAGTAGATGTGGATGCCGGGAAAACAGCTTTTATCAATGATGGCTGGGAAATGTATGATACCATGGAAGCTACTTATAAGTTTGATGGGAATAAAACCATCCAGTGGGATGGTAAGAGTAGAAACGGCTACAATACTTACGGGGCTGGCCGTGGAGTCATTATCTACGGTAGTGAGGGATCCGTTTTCGTAAATCGAAGCAAATACATTCACTCTGATCGAGCAGGGAAAGTTGTTAAAGAACAAGAAAGTGGTACCGTTGAAGGTGGCCTCGCACTAGGCGGTGGCGGTGGTATGACGACCATACACATAGATAATTTCTTCCAGACTATCCGGGGCAAAGAATCCTTACGTGCACCAATCGATGATGCTACCGTCAGTATGGCAATGGTCCATTATGGTAATGTAGCCTACCGTATTGGTAAAGGTTTTGACATCGATCCCAATTCAGGAAGAATGAAGGATAAAAAGGCTAAGAAACTTTGGGGTAGAGATTATGCCAAAGGTTGGGAACCTAAACTTTAAAAATAATCATTGTAGAGACCTTGCACGCAAGGTCTCTACGATCATAAAAGCAACGTCTCTACCACGTCAAATACGGAGACCTCCACACTGTAATTTACAATCTGAAATACAAGGGTTTAGGATCATCAAGCTGTGAAAATGCACCAGCTTGGAATGAAATAACTATGTATAAATCTGTATCCTGAGATTCTTTATTTATAAATAAATTGATATGCAAAATTTTAAATTCAAGCCGGTTTTTACCTTTATGCTATTCCTCTTTTGTACTTTCTTTGGGACTGCTAAAAATGCAGACCTAGAAAAGGAAGAACTAGCTGTAGAAAAACCATTTGGCCTAAGTGTCGAGGATATTCGACAACCCAAATTGATCAAAATCATTGATAGCCGTCCAGAGTTTGCCTGGCAATTACCTGCTATAGCCGTAGCCCAAAAGGGCTACCAAATCTTAGTGGCTTCAACAAAAGATAAACTTGCTAACAATAACGGAGATATTTGGGACAGCGGTAAAGTACAAAGTCAACAATCAACGAATATCGAACTAGCAGGACCAGCACTAAAAGAAAATACCAACTATTTTTGGAAAGTGCGGTATTATGATGTCAATAATCAAGTCTCAGAATACGCAGACTACCAAGAATTTACTACAGGTACTTTTAGTAATGAAATGACCTCTTCTAATTTCTTTCAAATAGAGGAAATCATACCTGCGGCCTTCAAAAAACTTGAAGATGGTAGTCATTTTATTGACTTTGGTAAAGCAGCTTTTGCTAGCCTACAAATCAATTATCAACCCCGAAGAAAAGAAACTCTTACCATCCGGGTTGGCGAAAAATTACTAGATGGAAGAATCGATCCAAAACCAGGAGGTACCATCCGATTCCAAGAAATACAAGTAGAAGTCAATCCTAAGCAAAGTAACTATCACATCAATTTTGTGGCAGACGAACGCAATACTAATTTTAAAGCCGTTGCTCTGCCAGATTCGTTTCCAGTACTTATCCCTTATCGCTATGTAGAAGTCCTTGGTGCCGGAAAAAGATTTGATCCGATGCAGGCTGTACAAGTCGCTTACTTCAATTATTTCGATTATTCCTCCAGTAATTTTAACAGCTCTGATCCGATCTTAAATCAAGTATGGGACCTCTGTAAATATTCTATGAAAGCGACCACCTTCGCAGGCTACTACGTGGACGGCGAACGCGAACGGATTCCATATGAAGCAGATGCCTACCTCAATCAGCTCAGTCACTACAGTGTAGATAATGAATACGCCATCGCCCGAAAAACAATAGAATACTTCTTCGATAGTAAACCAACCTGGCCAACTGAATGGCAATTACATGTAGCCATGATGATGTACCAGGATTATATGTATACGGGGAATACGGAGTTAATTAAAAAATACTATGAGCGCCTAAAAGCCAAAACTTTGTTGGCATTGGAAGTTGAAGATGGCTTCATCAGTATCCAATCTCCTAAACATGATGGTGAATTCCTGTTGAGCCTTGGTTTTCCAGATACCACTACAAAGTTGAGAGATATCGTGGACTGGCCACCTGAATCCAATAGCTTTGGAGGCATCAAAAGGTACCAAAAAGGCGAACGAGATGGCTATGTCTTTAAACGCATCAATACGGTAGTCAATGGTTTCTATTACCACAATATGAATATCATGGCCCAATTCGCCACCATCGTTGATAAGCCCAATGAAGCACTAGATTTTGAATACCGGGCAGCTCGCGTTAAGAAATCTATCAATGAGCAATTATTCGATGAAGAAAAAGGCTACTATGTGGATGGTGTCGGAACAGACCACGGTTCTTTACACGCCAATATGATTTTATTGGCTTTTGACGCTGTACCGAAATCTCGGCAAAAAAGCGTGGTAGAGCACGTCAAATCCAGAGGAATGGCTTGTAGCGTTTACGGTTCTCAGTACTTAATGGAAGCACTCTACAAAGCTGGGGAAGATAAATATGCCCACGAATTGATGTCGGCTACTCATGATCGTAGTTGGTATAATATGATCAAAATTGGCTCCACCATCACACTGGAAGCCTGGGATATGAAATACAAGGTCAATGCAGATTGGAACCACGCCTGGGGTGCTACCCCAGGGAATATTATTCCACGCTTCATGTGGGGAATCCAACCCGTGACGCCAGGTTTTGGCCAAGTAAGCATCCAACCACAAATGGGGGACTTAGAGCAAAGTACCTTGACTTATCCAACGATAAGAGGGCCGATTAAA
>CAXIDD010000294.1:0-6888 GCA_964021975.1 uncultured Saprospirales bacterium
AAATCCTTAGCTAATGTGCTTTTTGCATTGGCTAAATTCTGCTGAAATTGTTCCAAATTTTGGTGTTCACTCATTTTTCCCAGAGCTACTGCTTCTTTATAGGAATGAATAGCTCTTTCCGTTTGATCGCTAGCCATTAAGGCATCTCCATAGCTATCATGGACATTGGCCGATATTGGATACATTACTTTATTGGCTTCTAAAATTGCTTCCCCTAGCTTGGCATTTTGAGCTTGTCCTAGGTACGAATAACCTAGATTATTCAGTTCCCATTCCCAGAAAAACAAGTGATCTTCTTTACAATCTACATAAGCCTTAACTAATTGTTTTGTAGAAGTGGTGGTAGTAAAATTGTTTATTTGTGATTCTAAAGTCAATAAGCGTTGCCTGGCGGCTTGTTCAGATTTTTCTTTATATTGATTGGCAGCTTTTTGGGCGGCCTCCATCGCCACTTCTAAAGCTTTCTCACTTGCTACTTTAATATCCGGGATGACGCCTATTCCCTCCCAACTGGAATCATTATTAGGATGGGTAACCGAAACATCGGAAACAAAAAACTGTAGATCATCACTAATTGGAATCAAATCTCCAGGATTAGCTCCACCGGCGGTCGTTTCTCCAATAAAAGTAGCTCGATCGTGTATTTTTAGGCCAAATGAAAAACCCTCAGCAGCAGAAATGGTCTTGTTATTTGTTAAAACATAAAGCGGTACCTCAAGCATCATTTTGTCTTTTGCCAAAGGTGGCGTCTTGCTAATTTGTGATCGAAAGTTATCACCAATTCTTTTGGTTGCTTTACTAACTTCTATACCAGATCCTAGAAAATGTCCTAAAAGGTAATCCACCATATCTCCTCTCCCTCCACTGTTATTTCTGAGATCTATAATAATGGCATCTGAAGTGGAGAGTAGTGACATAACTAAATCTGCTCGTTCTTGAGCAATATCTAAGCCATAAAAACTACTCATTTTTAGGTAGCCAATGTTATGGTCAAGTTTTGTAATAGACCTGAATCCAGCATTATTGCTACGAAAATAAGCCCGCTCCGCAATTCTGGCAGCAAACCTATCTTCCTCTGTTTCCGGAGTAAGGTTTCTATTCCGAACGCTTACTACTAAGTGCTTGTCTTTAGTGGATTCATAAATATGTTTAGTCAAAGCAGCTGCTAAAGAAGCCGGATCATTGTATTGCTTGAATTGGCCATTTTTTTGCGCTTTAATTAGCTGGGCTGCCGCTTTTTCGCCAACTTCGGGAAAAACGTAAGCTTCTCTTAAAAGCTCCGAAATACGGCTCGCCATTTCAGATTTGTATTCCTCTGTAAAAGAAGAACTCTGCGCTACTAATAAAGAATTAGTGCCAATAAATGTCAGGCAAAGAAATGTTAACAGGATGATCCTTTTAAAATCTTTCATTAATTTTTTGTTTGTGGGTGTGATAGAATGATAATTACTTAATCCTCTATTAATTATGGTCTCCTTTCTCCATAGCCTTTTTAAATTACAGCATAGGAAGAACAGGGTTTCAATAATTAATTGAATACCAAATCATTAGAAAATTATTTTTTTTATAAAATCATCCTCAGAGCGGGTCTCTGAAATTGTTAGCGTAGACTAATCCTTAAAATTAGTAATACAATTATCAGCTAAAGTTTCAAGTAGTTTTAATGTTTTTGCTACCTCATCCGGATCAATTCCTTTCAATGCCAAAGCTCTATAATTATTAATTACAGGGACTAATTCATTGACCATTTTGATGCCCTTTGGAGTGGGTATTAAATCCTTCTTTCTTCTATCTTTTGGGTTTTCTGTTCTTTTCAAAAAATCTTTTTTAACCAATAGATCAACCATGCGGGCAATCGAAGCGAAATCTTTAAAAATAACTTCAGAAAGCTCAACCTGCGTCAATTTAGGATTCTTTACGATTTGAATCAATAGAATCAATTGGTTGACACTTACATCGTATCCGGTCTGATCAATATGATCCTGTGATAGTTTTCGGTACAGTTTGATCGTTCGTTCCAACTCATAAAAAATGGTATTCCTCGGTAGCGTAAAGTCCATATTAATTATGTATGATGTAAATATAATTGATATATCATATAATTACAACTAAGTTTATCCAACTATGCCAATTTTAACATAAGTATTTATATAGATTGCTGATAAGCCTCCCTAATCCAAGCCTTTAATTCATCATCTACTTCGCTTGCTGCTGATATTTTTACTCGGTGCGTACACATTGTTCCGAAGGGGCCGGAATCTTGGAGTCTTTCAGTAGTTGGTTTGTCTTTTAGTTTGAAACCTAGATCTATTCTGGTTTTAGTAGCTGGCTTAATTAAGACAAACTGCCTTTTCCGGATGATGCTTACACTACTTTTTTTAGGTGTAATGGTAATATCTGTGCCCAAAGTTTTGAGGTAATCTATTAGGGCTTCATAAATAGGAAACAAGTGTTCTTTGCCTTTGTATTGAGATTCAATTAGGTCTTCTGCTGTGTCCTTTTCTTCTTTAGAAAGCTTTACTATGGTATTGGCAAAACCGTGGGTCACTTGGAACTCAGATTTTAAAAACTTCACACCTTCTGAATGTTTAGCAAAAGCTTTTTCTTTTAAAATAACTTTCCATTCAGCTAAGGATTTACCTGTTTTTTCAGGCATATTATCGATCATCGTTTGCAGTGCTTTTTCCATACTTGGTTAATTTATTTTATAAATAAAGAGGTTTCACTAGATATTCGAATCTATAAAAATTCGCCATTGGCCATCCAGATCTTTTCGCCAAATTAAGATGTATTTTCCACCGTAGCTCCCTGCACACTGGCCAATTTCAAAAACATAGTCTTTATTTACTGGTGCTACAATCATTGGTTGTAAACTTAATTCATAAGCTTCATTATTCATATATTGATATTCCTTGGCTAATGGTATTCTTCCTTGCACAAGTGGTTTATGATTGTAATAAATGGTGTTTTCACTATACAATTCTTGAATCAAAGCCTCTGCATCATTTTGATTGCACAAGCTTATCCATAAAGCACGTCGCCTAGCTAATTCTGAAAGAATTTCATTTGGATTATCTATTCTTGTGGTAAACTCAAATGCACGTTGTCGTTGGGTATCTTTAGTCTGCCAAATGATTAGGTTTTTATTTCTTGCGCCGTTTTCAAGAACACTTTCACTGATCTCGTATTCAATGGCCCGCGCCTTGTTAGCAAGGATCAATGTGTCAGAATAAACAGCAACAACGCTTTCAGAATTCAAAAATGAATATTCCTGAATCTGTTGTACGCCATTAAGGATTTGACCGTCGGCGAGGACTTTTATAGAATGCTCATTGTATAAATTATTTAGGGAATCTCTAATCAAATGGGCATCTGCTGTTTCTGATGTACTTGATTTTTGCAGCTTATTGTTACAACTTAAACAAGCTAAAGCAAGGATTATTGTTATAATTTTTTCAATTCCCATTTCTCAATTTTTATTTCTAATTCAAATCATTTAATTAACGAGTTTATAAATGTAGGGTGTCCTTTGGGAAGCTCTATTTCCGATCCGCCTTCTCCTGAGTCAAATGAAGCTCCATTGAGTATATCTTCATAAGTACCTTTAAAGACAGAAGTAGTTTTGGCTTATTTTGGAGTATCCTTTTGATTGAAAAAAATAATCATCTCCAAGTGAGCAAGCAGCTGGGTCTAATAATTTGTCAGGCCAAGCTTCTCACCAAATTTCACCCAACAAATAGGCATCTGGATTAATTTCACGTACATGCTTCCTAAAGTCCCTCCAAAAATTAAGGGGCATTTCAGCTGCAACATCCAACCGATAACCATCAACTTCATTCGAAGGATTTCCATCTCTATTGGGATCTAGCCAACACTGTACCACATCAAGATATGTTGCTGTAGATGTTTACCTAGAACGAAACTAAACTTTGAGAAGCATCTTGCTTTTGGGTTTCTTTTATTTCGGAAAGTTTAGGCACACCTACCCAACCGTGGTACTTAAATTCGTTCTCGGGCGTCTGGGGTCATCAAAAGCTTCTATCCAATACCAATCTTATGTCCAAGGTATTACGGCCCAGCTTTCTGGGATCACACCTGGATAAGTACTGCTAATATCTTCTGAAGTTAGATCAATAGAAGGGTCTCCATTTCTAAAGCGTACGGTGCCAATTTCATACCAAACAACTTCCTTTATTCAAACTGGAGGTTTTTCAAAAGTCGTTCCAGCAACAACCTCTGTTTGAATTGGCTCTTCTTGATTAGATTCACCAGATTGAACAATTAACATGATAATGATCAGCCAGCAAGCCTTTTCATGCTTCTAGTGAGATTGTCTAATTATTAATTTCAAGTAATTAGAAGCTATTTGATTTAAATAGTTTTCAAACAACTGCTATTGGATTGGCATGAAAGATTACCGTTGTTTTTCACCTATGTCTCTTTTTCTTCTTCAGGCTGACGACTTCTAGTCTGACCAATTCCAGCGCCAATGGCTATACCAACGGGTAGCCAAATTGCTAGGTTATCGGTAATAATCCCGACTAAAGTTCCTAGAGCAATTCCAAAGGCAACTGCTTGCCCCATTTTCTTCTTGTTTTTCATTCTGATATATTTAATGTAAAGCACACTACCATGCACCTCTACGAGACAATTGGATTTATTCAGCAATAAAAATATCATTGCTCCATTTTATTGGGTTATTCCAAATATATTCAGAAATTCTGAGGTAAGATGCATGATTTCTAATAATATGATCATGGAATCGGGTCTGCCACGCAAATTCAGGGTTAATTAATCGGGCCTGTTTGGTTACGGTAGATTTGATGCCCCTGACAATGGCAGATAAATTTTTACGTTGGGGGCCAAATTTATTTTTGGGTTCCAATGTTCCTATATCATTTAGGCACATAAACCCATTTTGGATGAAACCAAAAAATGGCCGTCTGTCTTTTGTACAGATCGTTATGAAATAAGACGCAACTGCCCCATAATCCCACCAAGCTGCACGAGCAGATTGGGTACGGTATTTATTTTGATATTTATCCATCTCCCTGAAGAAACGAAGAAACACATTACAGTATGGGGACAGATTGCAATGCGGTTTTACTAGCACTTCGCCAAAATCCACTCCCGAGCTGCTACAAAGGCTTCCAACCAAGGGCTCACTTCATCCTTACGTCCCGCAGGATAATGGGCCCAGTTCCACTGAAAAGTAGAGCGTTCAATGTGTGGCATCGTTACCAAATGACGGCCGTCTGCACTGCACATCATGGCCGTATTGTAGTCACTACCATTTGGATTAGCAGGATAGTCTTCATACCCATATTTGGCTACGATATTATAGTTCGACTCTTCTAATGGAAGGTGGAATTTACCTTCTCCGTGCGAGATCCAGACACCAAGGGTTGTTCCGGCTAATTTGGATAGCATGACAGAGTTGTTCTCTTGAATTTTTACGCTGGTAAAAGCACTTTCGTGCTTGTGGGTATCATTATGGTGCATCTTAGGTTTCACCGCATGCTCCGGTGTGATCATTTCCAATTCTAGGAATAACTGACAACCATTACAAATACCAACGGATAAAGTATCTGGCCTTGCAAAGAAATCATCAAGGGCTTTTTTCGCTTTTTCGTTGTAAAGGAAAGCTCCGGCCCAGCCTTTTGCAGAGCCCAATACATCTGAATTGGCAAAACCACCGACCGCACCAATAAATTGGATGTCTTCCAAGGTTTCGCGGCCTTCAATCAAATCAGTCATATGCACATCTTTTACATCAAAGCCTGCTAAATATAAGGCATTGGCCATCTCGCGTTCAGAGTTACTACCTTGTTCTCGAATAACCGCTGCTTTAGGGCGCTTTACACCCTCTGGGAATTGTGGCAACTTTCCAGTGAAGGAGGCAGGAAATTGATATTGTAAAGCTTGATTTTTATAATTATCAAAACGTTCCTTTGCTTTTACTGGACCAGATTGTTCCCGGTCTAACCAATAACTCGTTTCATACCAATCATCTCTTAACTGAGCTACATCAAATGCGAAGCTAGCTGCTCCATTATTTACATTCAGCTCCGCTTTTCCGGTAACGGTCCCCAACTTAACAAACTCAATACCTGCCTCTTCCAAAATAGTTTCTACCTCCTCTCCAGTTGATTGAAAAACAAGGCCACTATTCTCCGCAAATAGGACTTTAATTGAATCAGGCTCTCCTAATCCACTCACATCAATATCGGCTCCCAAATCCAAGTCAGCAAAACACATTTCCAAAAGACAAGTCAACAAGCCCCCTGCCGAAACATCATGTCCGGCTAAAATCAAATCCTGCTTGATTAATTTCTGAACGGTATTAAAGGCATTTTTAAAGTAGGAAGCATCAGAAATTCCAGGAGCTTTTGCGCCTACTCTATTCTGAGTTTGGGCAAAAGAAGAACCACCTAATACGTAATCGCCCCCTGAAAGATTTAAGTAATAAATTGCCCCTCCATTTTTTTGAAATACAGGTTCTATTGCTTTTGATTTTGCATCAGAATGCCCAGCAGCAGAAATAATTACAGTCCCAGGAGCCAGGACTTCATCATCCGCATATTTTTGCTTCATAGATAGAGAATCTTTACCAGTCGGTACATTGATTCCCAAAGCAATCGAAAAATCAGAAACTTCTTGCACTGCTGCATAGAGACGTGCATCTTCACCAGGGTTCCGACAAGGCCACATCCAATTAGCAGAAAGTGAAATAGCCTCTAAGCCATTGGCTAATGGAGCCCAAACAATATTAGTGAGAGACTCTGCGATGGAATTCTGTGCACCTGCTTTAGCATCAATCAACCCACTTACCGGCGAATGACCGATGGAGGTAGCAATCCCGTTTTCAGAATCATAATCCAGAGACAT
>CAXIDD010000295.1:0-6856 GCA_964021975.1 uncultured Saprospirales bacterium
CTAATCCCAATCCTTCCACGACCTTGAGCTTTACTTGGTAAGCCTTCTGTTAATTCCTTCCAGTTATCTCCACCATCCGTTGATTTGTACAAACCACAATTTTCTCCCCGGAAACGAGCATTTTCCCATGGTCCTTCTCGGTGCTCCCACATCACTGCGTAAACAATATTGGGGTCGCTGGGATCAAACTCCACCTGCATGGTCCCTGTATTGTGATCGATGTATAGGATTTTCTCCCAATTATTTCCTCCATCTTTGCTTCTAAAAAGGCCTCTTTGCTCATTTTGTCCGTAAGGATGCCCTACTCCCGCGACATAAATTATATCTGGATTTTCTGGGTGAATAATCACTCTTGCTACTTGTTGGATGTCTTCCAATCCCATAAACTTCCAGGTCTCTCCACCATCTATTGATTTAAAAATACCATCTCCCACACCTAAATCAGGTCGATGTAGCCCTTCTCCACTCCCTACCACAATAATATCTGGATTACTCGGTGCAATAGCGATATCACCGACTGATCCAGTAGGCGCATCATCAAAAATAGGATTCCAGGTACGGCCAAAATCATCTGTCTTCCAAACTCCTCCATTATTAACCCCCATAAAAAAGACATTAGGTTGATCTGGTATTCCAACCGCGCCTACCGTACGGCTCGCTCTAAAAGGACCGATTAACCGATAGTCTAAATTTTGATAATAATTGGCTGGAATGGCCTGACTGAAAAGAAAACTTGGTAAGAATAATAGCAATAAAAAGGCGTAAGTGTGTGGTCTCATGGATAGAAAAAATTACAATAGCATTTGACAAAAAAATCATCTAAGCCGGCGTCTTCCAGCTTAGATGATTAAGGTACTAAGAGTCTATTTAATTTTCAGAATTACGAACTACTATTTTTGTTGTTTGATTAAGTCTAGGGTATAATTCAGCACTTTATCATTCCCACTCAGGTAATCCTCCATACCTGGTATTACCCGGTGATCAGGGATGGCACCATGGCGTGTATTGGCCTGGTCAATATTAATTTTATACTTCAATACAGGAATTCGAACTCGTAATCCTGTATGAGGCAGGTGTAAGGCCGGAGACTCCCCAGCTACATTTTCATAAGGATTACCACCGGTTTCATTCCCAATAAATATACCCCGATCTTGTTGCATCAAAACGCCAGATAGATCACCGGTCGCAGAGTGTGAAAACTCATTGATCAATATATATAACTTGCCACCATAATAAGGCCCTTTTGGTTTTTTTAGTTTCAAACTGGGATCTTTTTTCACATAGTAACGATCTCCTCTTTTTTCCATTTTCAGCTTACCGTAGAGTTCTAAAGCTTTGACTCTATCATTGGGATAGAGTTTTTTATCTGGAAAGGTAATCGAGCGTGCACTAAGTTCCTTATAAACTTTATAGGGTTGATTCAGCAAATGATCCAGACAGCGCATAAAAACCACTTCACTGCCTCCACCATTATTCCGCATATCCAAAATGAGATGTTCGACGTTCTCTTTTTCTATTTGTTTAAAAGTCTCTTTAAAAAAGCGCTTATAGTTTTGGCCGCCGTTTTTGATTCGTCCTGGGTGCCAGGAACGGACTTTAAGAATGGCTGTTTTATTGGGTTTTATGGTAAAAGCTAATTGTTCTTTATTGCTAGGGTACGCCCCATATCTTTCTTCCCATATTTCTAATTGTCTTGGCCAGCTGAGGCTTTTGACACTTTTTACAACTCGCTCGTTTTGTTCATTTTTGAAAACCAGTTGATGCACCTCTGGCCGAGCTACCAGCATAGCGTAACGATCCTGGAAGCTGCCTGCGACAATACGCTCAGGGCTAGTTAAGTTATCACCATCTCTTTCTGGATAAGCCATAAAACGTTGCAATATAGCGGCAACAGCCTCTCCATTTATTTCAAGTAATTCCCAGCCCTCTTGGAAATCATCATCTTCCGATAAATTTCTAGAAAGATAAAAGTGCCCTTCTATCCAACGAAATCCCAATGGCAACATGGGTTGTACTTCATCGATATAGTCAACACATTTTCCGGAAGGCTCAATAGATGTATGGGAATCTTTGATATCCGCAGATAGAGTCCCAACTAAAGCATAAAACTCCAATTCGGTCATGGGTTGTTGAATCTGCTCATAAAGATGATCAAAGCGTTGATCAAATGTCGCTTTGTCCGTGTAAGTATAGATGCCGCCGTGGACCATCTCCAGGTGTTTACGCATCAATTTAAAATCTTCTTGCAGCTCTGAGACGGAAAACTTTTTATCAAAGTTGTAGGTATTTTCCTGTCCTAATAGCAAATTACTGCAAAAGTATAAGCTGATAAAAAGAAAAAGTTTAATTGGTGTGGTCATGATGATTTTTTACCAAAATTATAGGAAGCCACTGCATTAATCTTGTAAAATATTGCAAGACCGCGAATATTGGGCAGGAGTGATGCCTACGTACCTATGAAAATATTTGTAAAAATGACTCTGATCAAAGAAACCACAAGCAAGGCTGACCTCTACAATAGGTAACTTTTGTTTTAATAAGCTTTTCGCTTTTTCAATTCTTTTATTGATCAAGTAGGCAGCGGGGGTTATGCCTTTACTTTTCTTAAAAGCTCGAAGGAACTGAAATTTGCTTAGATTACAAATGCGCGCCAATTTTTCCAAAGAAATTTTTTCCTCCAAATTATTTTCAATAAAAACCAGCACCTCCTCTATTTTGGAGCGCTTCAATCCTATTTCAGAAACAGCCGCAGGTGTTAGCTGATATTGATCAACTAGTCTCTGCAATACAGGCATTAATTCAGAGGCCTCTGGCAATCGATCCTGGCGTTCGGCAAGATTTGATAGACTTTGGAATAGATTGCTATCACCAATAACTCGATCTCGAAAGCGGAGATGTCTATTTTTATTCAAGGACCGAAGCAGATCCGGAGAAAGGTAATAGGTTATGAAAGAATAAGTCCCTCTATTCAAATTGGGATTGGCATGCACTTCATTTTCATGAGTTAAAGAAATATAACCAGTAGGGCTAAGTAATTGCTGTCCTTCTACTTCGGTGCATTCAAAGCCTTTTTGGACCAAGGTTAGACAAACCTGATCATGAAAGTGGTCGGGAAAATTGGATTCAAAATCATCTGCATGCAGGATTTCTAAATTATCTAGACAGGCCAAACGTTTAAATTGAATACTCCCCATGTTTTTATACTTTATACTTTAAGGATGCATGAAAACAGGTCTACCCTTATAAGCCATTTGAATCTACCTGCAGTAGACAGGTTTAACACTTCGAATTTGTTATTGCTCTTTTTAGTCCAATTTTTTCATAATGGCAAAGGCTTCATTTCCTAACCTTGGTTTAATGGAATTATTGGCAGTCTCAAAAGTTTGTATTTCGAAGAAATCTGTAAAATAATCTTGGTACTCTAAAACAGAGCCTCCATAAGGCGGGCCGGATTGTCCTGGACGAACGGGAAAGGTAAACCAAAGACCAACTAACTTCCCATTGGGTTCTAGCAATTGGTGCATTTTTTGAGCATAAGCCAGACGGTTGGCCTTTGTTGGTGAGAAGGTACAGAAAAAAGTCTGCTCTAAAATAAGGTCATAAGTACCTTGGTGACTAAAAAAATCCTCGTGTAACAAATGATCTTTTGGAAAGTCAGGCAAGCGTTTAGCTAAGCTTTCTAGTGGTTGGGGAGCAATATCCAAAACATACACGTTCTGAAACCCTTGGCGAAAAGCATATTCTGCTTCATAAGCATTACCGGCTCCTGGGATGAGTATACGAATGGTCTTATCAGAAAGTTGATTTAGGTATTCTTTGATGGGAGGAGAAGGATAGCCAATATCCCAACCCGTTTGTTTAGCGAGGTAACGTTGGCTCCAGAAGGCTTCTTTTTGTGCTTTAGTTTTAAATTTTGACATACTAATTAACTTTAGTAAAAAACTCTTCAATTGCACAGAAGGTTCAAACTTAGGTGTATGAAAGCTGTTGGACAGATCAATATCCGCCCAACAACCAGATACCCACCAGTCTATATGTCAATAGCTTCTTAATTCGTCCGTTTAGGATTACTTGACCTCTGCTGGATTTCTCTGCGGATGTTACCACTGAGTCGTTCCAGGATCTCGGTCACTTGTCCGGCTCCTACTCCACCTGAAATTTCCCCATTGGCCAACATTTTTGTTTGAGGAAGAAGTTGGTACCGAACTGCCCACATCAATTCCATCGAAAGACGAATTAATGGTTCATTTTGAGATTTCTCAGCCAATACCTGAAGTACCTGAGCCTCTCTGTAAATATCATCACTAAGCTTAGCGACCTCTACCAGAGGTTGGCCATCTTCTTTAGGTAAAATTAAGCGGTCATAATTTCCGCAAAGCCCCTTAACGGAGGAAGCCTTTTTCAACATCAAATCATAGTTCGTCTGAGCAGTAAGCGTTGCGCCAAATAAAAGGCAGGTAGTCAATAATAAAATGTGTCTAATCATGGTATCAAATTGAATTATAATGAATAAAACTATTGGCAATTAGAAGGCCGTCCTTTTTTTTCTGACCAATCCAAATCAAGCTTGGTCTGTGTCCAAGACACACCACTGTTGGCCGTTTTTTGAGCGAAAATGAAAGACCTTTGAAAACATTGCCCTTGCCTATCTTTGTATAAGGCAATCGCAATACGGCTTCGTTCAAGAGGTCTGCCTAAGGCATCCTTTTGTATCCCCCAACGACTACTAGTGATGATCATTTTTACAAGTTGATTATTAGGCTCCAAATAGGGTTTAGCAAGCCCGCTAAACTCCTTTTCCATAGCAGGGTCTCTGGTTTGGGCAGTAGGGATTTGCTTCGCTGCATTTGCTGCCACTGTATTTTCCTGGGCTTGTTCAGCTGCCGCCGCTTGTCTGCTTGCTTTTTGGTTATTCAATAGCGTATTTTTAAAAGTATTTGCTTTCAGGACTTGTGATTGCACAAAGAGGCTATTCGCTTGTAATTGATCCAAAAGGTCCAGATACGCTTCGACTTGCTGGAATACGAATTGTTGTTCCTCAGGTGTCCGGGTACCCGCTTTTAGATAGGCATAAGTGGATTCCAGATTTTGCGCAATCGGACTGTTATGCATTGCATTTTCCAAATCTTTTGCTAACGCTTCTACTTTATCTAGTTGTCGCAAATGAGGTATATGGTAGGATTGGGCTGCTTGTGGTTCTTTTCTGAGTTGCTCAATCCTAGCCAATATTTCAGTAGATTGAAAATCAGCTACATATTTGCGGTGGTAATCTTTAATTTCTGAAAAGTGAGGAAAGAAAGTAAAAAGCCGCTGAAGTTGAGATTGCTTATCGGATAATGATTTTATGGCATCTCTAAATTCTGTTCGACTCAAGGCTTCACCTGACATAGGTTTATCAATTTCGTTTTTAGAGGTCAGCTCATCATTTTCGGGTAATTGCTTTTGTAGTATTTTAACACGCTGCAATAAACTTTGAATCTCCTTTTCATGGCCTTGCTTTATCAATTTTTCCGCAAATTGATTGGCGTATTTTAATTTTTTCTTAGCATCAGAATACCTTCTTTGTGCGATATAATCAGCAGCTTGACTTACGTAAACCTCTACATTTTTATAATAGGTACTTTCGCCAAGTATTTTAGATTGAGCTATCCCAGAGTTTAAGATAAAGGTTGCACAGAAAAAGAAGATTAGATGTTTCATAGGATTTAATTTTTACAAAGAAATTCCTATGATATCTATTTTTTTCACTGGCCTAATAAGTGTATAGAAGCGATAAATAAGTGTGGGCTTTAAGCCAACTGATAAGGGGCTAAAATTGTTGCTTTTACTCCAGTCCTTTGTCCTTTTTCGTTTAAATTTTCCAAGTTAAAAAAGTACCTGGCGGGCTGTTTAAATAAGCGTAGGCGATCTTGTATAATTTGTTGAGAGCGGGAAAGATGCGCACTCGTAGAGGCATTCAAGCCTTTCCCATTATCTTCTACTTCTATCCGGAAAGTATCCTCTGATTGACGTAAAAAGCGGATGTGGATATGCCCTTTACGGTCCAATGCTCTAAAACCATGTTCGATAGAGTTTTCTATAAGCGATTGGACCAATTGAGAAGGCACCTCTACTTCTTCTAAATCTTCCGGATTGTAATCAATTTTATAATCAAATAGGCCCTCAAATCTTAATTGTTGAAGTTTAAGGTAGTTGTCCAAGCTTTCAATTTCAGCTTCAAGCGGAATAAAATCTTGAAAACTTTGTTCTAAAGTTTGACGCATTAAGCTAGCAAAACGACCGATATAAGTCAACTGTTTTTGCTTATCATTTGAATCCAAAATGAGGCTTTGGATAGAAGTTAAGGCATTAAAAAAGAAGTGGGGATTCATCTGTGCCCGTCGCAATCTTTGGGCATTAATAATCGACTGTTTTTGTTCCTTTAATGCTTTTTGACGGCCCAAAAGAAAGATAATTAAGGAAATTAAGCTAAACAGACCAACTAGCAAGCCGATCACGATGTTGCGCTGGGTAATTTTTAAGCTGGCTAATTCAGCTTCTTTGCGTAACCTGAGATTTTCCTTTTCTTTCTCTGCTGCTAAATATTTAGATTCTAAATCAGCAACTTGAGTCGCTACTTTTTCACTCCTTAGACTATCCCTTAAATGGGTCATTTTTTTATAATACTTGAGTCCATTCCTATAATCTCCTCGTAGCGTATAAAGACCATGGTACAGATCATGGTTCTGTAATAGCGACTCTGTCCGTCCACCCTGCTCTATAAGTTTATTCGCTTCCAAGAGTAGAGGTTCGACCCCTTGCGTCTGTTTTTCTTCCATATAATATTTCAATATCTCCATAAGAATCTTCTAATGGT
>CAXIDD010000296.1:0-6837 GCA_964021975.1 uncultured Saprospirales bacterium
GTCCACAAACTATTGGGTGTTTTGCCGGCCTCCAAAACCGCAAATTTAAAATCAGTGATCATCGTACCATCTATATTCGCAAGGGCATAACGGCGATATTGACCATAGCTACCAAATACCTCTCTGCCCTTATCGTTTCTTCTAGTTTTATACACAGCTACCAGATTATCCCGAAGCCTCCTATTATTGGTCTCTACATCTGGGGGGAATACAAGCTCGCCACTTGTATTTATTAGGTAGTGCTTGTAGGCTAGTTTTTCATTGGGGATGGGCTCCCATATTACCGCAACTCCCTGATTAAACGGGTGTGCTTTACGGTATATGGGAGGTAGCTCCCAGTCTCCTGTTTGATTGATATAGCCTACTTTAGTTGAAAACACGCCTTTGGAAATAACGGTTGTCTCTCTCCTCACTGCTAAACCTTCGTTGAAATCTGAAATCGAAATTCCTCGACGGTAATGTTCAAATGGAATTTTTAATTCACCACGCTTATCTATAAATCCAATGCGCTGGCCATCTTCTGTTTTTTTCTTAAGTTTCAACATGCCACCGGAGTATCCCTGTTTAGGTATGGGATAGCAATCGAAGTCCCATTTCTTCCCTTTCTTAAACAACAGCTCACCCTGCTTATTGATGAATTGCAACTCTGGACATAAGTCTTCATAAAAAGCGACATAATTGGGAAGTATCCCTTTTTTTAATTTGGCAGACGATACAAAAGCTACGCCATCCTGGAATGCTCCACAGTAGGTGAATCGATTTTTTAAGTCCAGCACCTTTTCTCCTCTTGCATTATAGTACGCCCAGTTCTTTCCTTTCTTCAGGGAAACCAAACCTTCTTGGAAAAAACTGGGGAAGTCGAACTGGCATGGAATAACTTCCTTTCCATATTCATTTACATAACCAAATTTACCGTTTTTCTTGACACAAAGTAAGGAGGTATAATCTCCGTTTATGGTAGGCTCTATTTCTGGTGTTGAAGCACCGCAAGAAAGAAAGCAGCAGAGTACTAATAATAGACTTATTTTGTGTTGATATTTCATAGGAGGATTTTTATTACTCTTGGCAGGAAGATTTAAGGTTTTCAACTGCCTTTATTAGTTGATCAATATTCAAATCATGCTCATCTAAAAATCTAAAAATAATGGCTTTACTTGGTAGAAAAACGACATAATTTTCTCCAAATCCCAGCATAAAAGTTGCCCTAATCTTACAGTTCTTTGTTTTTATTTCTTTTGACCAAAATGCGTGTTGATAGTTCGATCCTCGAAAATCATTATTGGTGCTGTATCCAGCCCAGTCGGTTTCTCCAAAAACTTCCTTTACCCTTTCTTTATTTAAAATTTGCCGGCCTTCATAGTTTCCAAAATTGGCAAATAACAAGGCTATTTTGGCCGCTTCATCGATGGTTGGTAAAGCACCATACGCTAAGATAGGAATTGCTTCACTTTCATCTGCTTCGATGGTAGGTAGTACTGTAAAATGCTCTGCGCCGATAGGAACGAGTACCTGATCCCGTACCAAATCCCAATAATTGACCTTATCCTCTTCTTTTTCTTCTACATATTTCTGCAATGCATAAGACAACACAAATAGATTGGTGGAGGCATAATTGAATTTTTGACCGGGTAGTGCTGGAGCATCACCAAGCTTTGCAATATTATTGATCGCTTCTTCAGCTGTTTCAGCGATGATTAAGGTACCAAACAGACGTTCTGAATCTTCACCACCCTCAGTCCCCGTAACCATATTAAGGCTTTGTGAGAAAGTTACCTCTTTCCACCCCTCGTGGTCTGCTAATGCTGGTACATAGTCTGAAATGAGTTGACTGAAAACATCCTCCTGGTATCGTTCTTCAAAATACATTAATGCCAAGGCACCAGCCATACTTTTGGTAACAGAATATAAACCATGTCGCATTTCATTAGGATAAGGATACAATCCATGACGCGTTTTAGGTGGATGAAGGTAAAGCGTATTGTCCATTAAAACGGCCCCTAAACTTGTTGGTGCATTGGTGACTTTCATTTTCTCAAAGTAGTTGGCCACTTTATTTTTAGCGTCAATTTGACTAAGCGGGCGTATTGGAAGTCGTTTTGACTCAAATAGATTATGACGCTCAATTATTTGGGTGGAATCTGCGAATTGTTTGGCTTGAAAATTAGCTGGTAGTATGCCCGTGATGTTTCCAAGTCCTTTATCATCAATATCTGCGGTCTCCTGGCTGCATTGCAAACAAACATTACTTATCGAATCCGGTTTGTAAACGAATGTGGCCACGCAATTTCTGGCTGTACCGATCCACCTGTCTGTAAGGGTAAGCGGAAATGAGGCACGATTCCATTCGCCATCTTTTTCTTCCTGCCATATTTTTCCCGTTCCAAGCATAACATCCCAGTAGCTATTCCCCTGATTCTTTGTACTGATTTTATCCTTAATTAAGGGGATCAGTTCTCCCCTATTTGAAATGAAATCTAATTGCAGTTTTGGAAAAATATTTTCTCCTGGATAATATTCTTTTTCTTTGGGGTAGTTCAATTGAGTTTCTTGAAGGCTTAAGGTACCAGAGAATGAATCATTGGCCTCTTTAGCCCATATAGACTTTGAAAAATAACTCATATCTACAAGTGCTTGAGCTTTACCTTCTAATAATTCTTCAACTGTCAAGTTTTCTCTGTCTTGGGTCAGGACAGAGCCGTTCCATTGTGAAGGTCTATTCTGACAAGAAACAACTAGTAAGATCAGAAAAATAAAATTTAAAACTTCTTTCATTATTGGTTTTTGGTTTTTGGTTTTTACTCCAAGCAAGAGTCTTGTGCAGAAGCCGCTTTATTGGTTTAAATACATGGTTGGCTTAAAAGCTATTTTTGTTTCTCAAACCAAACACCTCTGGCTCTTCCATTTGAAACTTTAATTCCTGTTATGATATCTTCCGAGTCCCGAACAACTTCAATAGATGCAAAACGCTGGATGTCCAAAGCGTCTTTTTTTATGAGTTCTACTGGAAAATCACCATGTCTCACATGATGTGCTATCAGTTTCTCATCTTTAAGTGTAATATCTAAGTTAGTCTCCAGTTCTGGACTGTAAAACCGTCCCGTGTATTCACTCAAACTGATACGTGATAAATCTTCTTCTATATAGTTTTCCGCCTCCGTATTATTCCCATTTTGATCTTTTACTTCAGAAAAAATGATAGGATTAGATTTATTCTTTAGTAGTATATCCGCAAGTTTTTTTTCGATACCTCCAGAATTTGCAGTTGAAAAATTGGTTAACACCGCAATACTGAGTTCTTCTTCAGGGTAGTGACTTGCATAAGCTCTAAACCCACCTATTGATCCACCATGTGAGATTCTTTCGTAACCATTATACTCACCCACGTTAACGCCAAATGCATAATTGTTTTCACTTCCGTCATTGAGTTGGTCTGTTGTCTTTAGCGTTTCAAAAGCCGATTTCCAGTCAGCCGAAGGTGTACTAAAGTTTTGTAACCAGGTGAGAAGATCAGCAGTCGTTGAATGCACATTTCCAGAACCAACGTAACCCCAATATTCTACTGCTCTGAAAAAGCCATCTTTTCTGTTGTAATAGGAGGTAGCATTATTGGGTACTACACGATCGTATCTGTCTTCTACGTATGTATTTGACATTCCTAAAGGCTCAAAAACATTATTTTCCATCCATTGGGGAAATTTTTCATTAGTGACTTTTTCAATAATATAAGCCATGAGAATATAACCAGTATTACAATACAAATATTCATCGCCTGGAATAAAATTCAGGTCTTTTTGTTTTAGCATAAAACGATACAAATCTTCGTTCGTTCTAGAATCGTCGCTTCGCCAGCCAGCAAGTCTAAGCATAGCATGTAAGCTGCGCATACCGCTGGTATGATGCAGCATGTGGCGTATGGTAATGGTGTGTCCAAAATCTGGCAGATCTGGCAAATATTTTCGGATGTCATCATCTATTGATAATAAGCCTCTCTCTTGAAGTACTATGATTCCCATAGCCGTCAACTGCTTAGAAACTGAGGCTAAATTAAATAGGGTTTCCGTAGTATTGGGTACTTGATATTCTAAACTAGCCATACCAAATGCCTTGGAGTAAATCACTTCCCCTTTTTGCATGATGCCAATCGTCCCTCCAGGATGGTTACCTTCCGCCCATGTATTAAACAAACTATCAATCTTTTTAGACTGGATTTCACTTAATTGGGCTTGGGCAGGAACTAAACTAAAATAGGTCAGAAAAAAAAGTATTGTAGTTAATCTCATGTTGTTCCATTTAGGTTTGTTAATATTTAGAAGCTCATATGTTTCTTCTATCATTTAGTTACTTCTGAGGAAAGACCTACTACTGAGGTACAAGGATTTGCATAAACGAGGATTATGATATTACGATTATCCTTATTTATCAATTGACTTTATTTTTTTGGGTTTTAGCTCCTCAAAAAAGAAATCATCATTGGGCACATCAAAATCAAAACCAATAACTTCTAATTTATTATTGGTCTGAATTTTTATAGTCCCAAAACTAAACCATGCCTGAGGATGATCCCAATTAATTTTCCAAACATCATAATTCCAATGCGATAAGGTAGCTGACAATAATGGTGAATGCGAGAATTGAAGTTTTAACTCATTATTCTTTTCTATTATGCTAATTTCCCCATACATATCTGAGTAATAATCACCTACAAAATATTTTGATGGTGTAATTGGCTTAGTGTTTAGCACTCGACTATTAACTCTATCCGAAATACGTGTATCATTTTTTTGGTTAACAATTACATTATTCAAAAGATCAGCCGACCAATCTTTGTCACTTTCTACACCAAGAAATTTATCAAGTATATGGTATGTTGCCGCCATAAAGGGGCTTTTAGTTCCATTCGTTAATACGACAAGTCCTAAGTTTTCGTCGGGGATCAATGCGATTGAGCTTAGCATACCATCATATCCGCCAGTATGTGATACCATCATCTTTCCATGATAATCACTTAATCCCCAGCCTAATCCATAAGCTCTAAAATGTCTTTTGAAATTGTTGCTCGTTGTATGATCTACATAACGGTTATTGTGTGGTGTCCAAACCATATTTCTTGTCTGTTTAGATAATAAGGTATCCTGACCAAGAATCCCATGATTCAAATTAAATATCATCCATTTTGATAGATCTGAAACACTTGAAATTAAGCCCCCCGTTGCAGCAATATTATCCCATTTTGCCCAAGGAATAGCATAATTTTCATTGTTCTTCCTGGCATGTGGTGTGGCATAGTTACCTTTCGAATCAAGGTCGTAAACAGATGAAATTGTTCTATCCATTCCTAATGGATCTAAGATTCTTTCCTTCACATTTTCACCCCAACTTTTACCAGTAATCGTTTCTATAATTTCACCCGCCGTAATAAACATGAGGTTAGAATAACCGTAGCCAGCTCTAAATTCATAGGCTTGAGGTACATATTTTATATGTTTGATAATTTCTTCGGCAGAAAGATCCGATTTATACCAAATGTTATCTCCACTAAAAGTTCCTAGGCCAACCCGATGACTTAAAATATCTCTAATGGTAACATTATTACTCACCCAAGTATCATACAATTCAAAATAGGGTAAGTACTTTTTCACCTTATCGTTCCAATCAAGTTTTCCTTCTTGCACAAGCATACCTATCATTGCTGAGGTAAATGCTTTAGAGTTTGATGCAATGGCATACAAGCTATGTTCATCCGGTTTTTTATTAGTACCAATTTCTAAAACGCCGTAATTACCTGTAAAAATGAGTTCACCATCTTTAACTATCCCAATGGTAGCACTGGGAACCTCCCAATCTTCCGTCATTTTGGCGAAATACTCGTCAAGCTCGTCTAAATCAACTTTATAATTGGTTTGAGCACTTATTTCTATAGAAAAGGCAAAGATTATACAAGCTAGGAATAAAATATTTTTCATAGTTGGCTTTTTTGGTAATGGTTCTTACCTATGATCTGCTAGACAAAGCGAGCATACGCAGGATGTTATAGTTTTTTTTGTCTTTTCAGTATTTTGACAATTCTATTATTGATGATTTGTGACAAGTTCCAATTGTACAATTTAGGATCGGTTGTACTGTAGAACTCAATAACAACAGCATCGAGGTCTTTGTGATATTTTGCAAAACTCTGGTATCCCGGGACCCAACCCGAATGTTCATACTCATAAATGGAAGCATATATATCTTGTTCTCCTGGTGCAAACAATGATCCATCGTTCAATGCCCTTAGAAAAGTTCCCACGTCTTCTGCGGTGGCATGCATACCATAATCGTTGGTCTTTAAATCCGAGGAGTATCCTACATGATAACCACTCATTACGTCTTCTATATTCACATCACTTAACGAGGCAAAGGTATGATTAAGGTTGAGCGGTATCAGAATTTCTTCCTGAATGAATTGAAAATTGCCATAGCCTAGTTCATCATCCATTATCTTATTGATTAAAAGATAATTTGTATTACAATATTCATAATCTTCACCGGGTTTAAAGTTGGCTGGCTTGCCCTTAATCAATGCAAGACTTTCTTCATAGCTCTCGGTTGGAGCTGCCCAAAAATTGGGAGCATCCGTGAAATTAGGAATGCCACTTCTATGTTGCATCATTAAGCTCAAAGTGATTTTGTCTGCGTTTTCGATTTCGCCTACAAGTTCCGGTAAATAATCAGCGATAGTTTTATCTAGCGAAAGCCTTCCACCACTTACTAATTTGGTAACAGCCACCGCATCATATAGCTTGCTGATGCTAGCAATTTTAAACAGCGCGTGAGGTTTAGCAGGTATCTTAGATTCTT
>CAXIDD010000297.1:0-6812 GCA_964021975.1 uncultured Saprospirales bacterium
CTGCACCCATACAACGGAAGGGGATTGGATAATCATCAAAACTATCCAAGTGATAAGCCCGTAAAGAAAGCTGTGCAAACAATTGCTCAATCTGTTGACCTTGAATGACACCACTGGGTGCTTGCAACTGGCCATTCTTGAGGGGAAGTTCCAAAAACTCATTCTTAAAAAATGGTTTTTCTTCAAAAATAACACCTGTTAAATCACTACGGTCACTCATGAGTAAATCCCAATCTTGAGTACGTACTAGTTCCTCCATTTCATCGGCCCGATAACCAATAGCATAAAAGCCGCCGAGTATACTGCCCACGCTGGTCCCGGTAATGTAATCTGGTTGAATACCAACTTCTTCGAGTACTTTGAGAACACCAATATGGGCGAAACCTTTGGCTCCACCACCACTGAGGACGAGGCCAATTTTTGGTCGTTGTTGGGCCTGTTCAGCTGGCTGAGCTGCTAACTGAAAAGAAAATAGGAGTATTAGGAATAGATAAAAGTAGTTTAGGTTTTTCATGTGCTGGGATCATCAAGTAGTTCTATACAAAGGTGAGGGAATAGGAACCTAAGCGCAATTTTTTTAAGGATAAATTTTGTCTGAGTTCCTTGATTTACGGTGTCTATTCGACCTAAGGGCAAAGATCCTCTACTAAAACTATAAATAGGTGTGGTTTAGATGCTGATTTTATATAGTTAGGTGTAGGCTAGGAGCATAACCTGTGCCTAACTTATATCTTTTTATTAGCGTTTGTAGGCTTATACCATTATTAAATAAAAAAAGGCGGAGCCGAATGGCTCCACCTCTGCTTTTTAACCTAATAGGAATAAAAATAGGGAATAGCTGCTTTGACAGCAGTTATTTATTTTTTGTCCTTTCTTAAGAAGCCAATTCTTGTCTGATTTTATTCAAAGCAGATCCTGCACCAATCCAATCGATTTGAGCTTGGTTGTAGGTGTGGGCTACTTCGAAAGATTCCGTGCTTCCATCTTTATGTGTCAATTGTACCGTCAGGTTTTTGCCTGGGGTCATTTGAGCAAAATCAGTGATGGATATCAAATCATCTTGACGTACTTTATCATAATCTGCTGGATTAACGAAAGTCAATCCAAGCATTCCCTGCTTTTTCAGGTTGGTCTCGTGGATACGTGCAAAAGACTTCACAATCACAGCTTTTACACCTAAGTGACGTGGCTCCATTGCAGCGTGCTCTCTAGAAGAACCCTCTCCATAGTTTTCTTCACCAAATACCACTGTACTAATTCCCGCCGCCTTGTATTTACGAGCTGAGTCTGGTACTGCCAACCATTCTGCTTGATCAGGGCTGTCGGTGTAATTAGCTACTTTATTGGCTTGATCATTAAAGTAGTTAATGGCCCCAATGAAACAGTTATTAGAGATATTGTCTAAGTGCCCACGGAACTTCAACCATGGCCCTGCCATAGAAATGTGATCCGTTGTACACTTTCCTTTTGCTTTGATCAGCAAACGCATGTTGGTCACCTGATCAGGAGTGATCGTTTTGAAAGGCGTTAATAACTCAATCCGGTTAGAGTTTGGATCTACTTTTACCTCAATTCCAGAGCCATCTTCAACTGGAGGAATAAATCCAGCATCTTCTACATCAAATCCTTTTGGAGGTAACTCTACACCCGTTGGTGGATCTAGCTTCACAGCTACACCATCTTCGTTGATCAGCGTATCCGTGAGTGGATTAAATTTCATATCTCCCGCAATCGCCATAGCTGTAACAATTTCTGGAGAAGCTACAAAAGAGCGCGTTTGTGGATTACCATCATTCCGCTTGGAGAAATTCCGGTTGAAAGAAGTGATGATAGAGTTGGCACGATTAGGATCGTCGGTATGACGTGCCCATTGCCCGATACAAGGACCACAAGCATTCGCTAAAACCACGCCACCCATTTCTTCAAAAGCTTCCAACTGACCATCACGTTGGACAGTAAAGCGGATTAGCTCAGAACCAGGAGTTACCGTAAACTCAGATTTTACTTTTAATTTTTTATCGACTGCTTGCTTAGCTAAAGAAGCGGCCCGATCCAAATCTTCGTAAGAAGAGTTGGTACAAGAACCAATTAAACCAACTTCCAAAACTGGAGGGAAATCGTTTTCTTCTACTGCTTGCGCAAACTTAGAGATAGGCCAGGCTAAATCTGGCGTATAAGGACCATTGATATGTGGCTCCAAAGTAGACAAATCAATCTCGATTACTTGATCGAAATATTGCTCTGGATTGGCGTAGCAATCTGCATCACCAGTTAAGTGTTCTTTTACTTGATCTGCAAGATCTGCAACCTCTGCTCTCTCGGTAGCTCTTAAGTAGCGAGACATTGCTTCGTCATAACCAAAAGTAGAAGTGGTTGCACCGATTTCAGCACCCATATTACAAATGGTACCTTTACCCGTACAAGAAAGAGATTCAGCTCCTTCTCCAAAATATTCAACTATCGCACCGGTTCCACCTTTTACGGTAAGGATGCCCGCTACTTTTAAGATGACATCTTTGGAAGAAGTCCAACCACTCAATTTACCCGTCAGCTTGACGCCAATCAATTTAGGCATTTTGAGCTCCCAAGGCATTCCGGCCATTACATCTACGGCGTCAGCTCCACCAACACCGATGGCCACCATACCCAATCCACCTGCATTAGGCGTATGAGAATCTGTACCAATCATCATTCCTCCTGGGAAGGCATAATTTTCAAGTACAATTTGGTGAATGATACCCGCACCTGGTTTCCAGAAGCCAATACCATACTTATTAGAAACAGAGGCAAGAAAATCGGTTACTTCTTTATTGACATCGTTGGCGATAGCCAAATCGGTAGCAGCCCCTTCTTTAGCTAAAATTAAGTGGTCACAGTGTACCGTAGAAGGTACGGCCACTTTATCTCTACCAGCCATCATGAACTGGAGCAAGGCCATTTGTGCCGTTGCGTCTTGCATCGCCACTCGATCTGGTGCGAAGAAAACATAATCGTTTCCACGCTTATAAGTTTGTAATGGGGATTCTTGATGTAGGTGGGTGTAGAGAATTTTTTCCGCTAAGGTTAACGGACGACCTAATTCCTTTCTGGCCGCGGCGACTTTACCAGGTAGAGACTCATAATGAGCCTTGATCATATCAATATCGAATGGCATACGCGTGTAAAATTTTGTTGGTTAATAATTCCAGTTGTTCTAGAGGTTCAATTTGCCACAAATGTAGCAAAACTTAGTTGTTTGACATAATATATAAGGTCTCACAACTGCTCTCTTTTAAAAACCACTTTAAGTAGTAAGTAGTTTTGAAAAAAATGATAATGATTGCTGAACCTTTGAATTCATTCTGTTAGTAAAAAAAAGACATGCTTTTTATTTTAAGCGCTATCACAATACTATATCTTTTCAACTAATGGTTATTAGGTCAGATTGTTTTCATAAATTGGATTTAACAAAATGATAAATTTTAAATATCTTGTGAAGCATAAAATCTGTTGGACAGGAGAATTAATCGCCTGTACTCTGAAAACACCTTACCTATCCTGAATAATTATTTTCCACTAAAAATAAATGAAACTTAGATGTATTTTAATACTGATGGTAAAGAAGAAGTAACCTATGATGCTATTGTCATTGGCTCCGGAATCAGTGGTGGCTGGGCTGCCAAAGAACTCACGGAAAAAGGCCTAAAAACCATTGTGCTAGAACGTGGCCGCATGGTCAAACACGGAGATTATCCAACTGCTGGATTAGATCCCTGGGATTTAGATTTGAGAGATAAACTTCCTCAGGAAGTTATCGAAAAGCACTATCCCAAACAAAGCCGGACTGGCTATACTACTAAACCTGCACATGCCCACTTTTTTGTAAAGGATGATGAGCATCCCTACAGTGAAACCAAGCGTTTTGATTGGATGCGAGGTTACCACGTTGGTGGTCGCTCCCTGATGTGGGGACGCCAATCTTATCGCTTAAGCCCCATGGATTTTGAAGCGAATGCTAAAGATGGTATTGCTGTAGATTGGCCGATTCGATACAAAGACATAGCACCCTGGTATTCTTACGTAGAGCGTTTTGCAGGTATCAGTGGCTCCAAAGATGGCTTGCCACAACTTCCAGATGGAGAGTACTTACCTCCAATGGATTTAAATTGTGTAGAAAAAGTAGCCAAAGAACGCATCGAAAAGGCTTTCCCCGAGCGAAATATGATTATTGGCCGTACGGCTCATTTAACGAAGCCTAATCCGGAAATACACTTAGGGAGAGGACAATGTCAATCTCGGAATCGGTGTATGCGTGGTTGTCCTTATGGTGCTTATTTTAGCAGTAACTCTGCTACTTTACCAGCAGCAGAACGCACGGGTAATTTGACTATTCGTCCGTTCTCAATTGTGCAATCTATAATGCATGATAAAGATACGGGCAAAGCAACAGGCGTTAGGATCATCGATACAGAAACTAAAGAAACCTACGAATACTTCGCGAAAGTGATCTTCGTTTGTGCTTCGGCTCTGGGTTCTACCTCCATTTTAATGCAATCCAAATCAGAAGCACATCCAAATGGAATGGGTAATGCGAGTGGGGAGCTAGGACACAACCTAATGGATCACCATTTCCGGACGGGAGCTCGTGGCCGTTTTGAGGGCATGGAAGACCAATACTACGAAGGCCGTCGACCCAATGGAATTTACATCCCTAGGTTCCGTAACCTAAATGCAGCAACTAGGATGCCTGGGTTCCTAAGAGGGTACGGCTTCCAGGGAAGTGCAAGCCGCCAGAATTGGATGCGAGGTGTGAAAGAAATGGCTATGATTGGTAGCGATCTAAAAGATGAGTTGATCCAGCCAGGAGGATGGCAGATGGGCATTAACGGTTTTGGAGAATGTCTGCCTTACCACGAAAATAAAGTAACGCTTGATTATGATAATCTAGAACAATGGGGCTTACCTACTTTGAATATGGACGCAGAATTCAAAGAAAATGAAATGGAAATGCGTAAAGATGTACGCGTAACTGCTGCTGAAATGTTGGAAGCCGCTGGTTTTAAAGATGTAAAAACCTATGATGATATGTCTTGGCCAGGCTTAGGAATCCACGAAATGGGAACCGCTCGTATGGGCCGCGATCCTAAAACTTCGGTACTCAACAAATGGAATCAATTGCATGAGGTCTCTAATGTCTATGTGACTGACGGAGCTGCGATGACCTCTGCTGGTTGTCAAAACCCTTCATTGACCTATATGGCATTAACCGCCAGAGCAGCAGACCACGCAGTTAGTGAATTGAAAAAAATGAATCTGTAAAAACCGTAAAACCGTAAAAACAGTTTGAAACTGTTTCTATTGTTTGAAACCGTTTCAAAAAGTACAAACGGTCTCAAACCGTTTCAACGTAAAATTAAAATTATGAATCGTAGAGATGCTTTAAAATATACAGGTGTAGCCTTTGGTTACGCCGCTACGGCGGGCTCACTAGCCGCTATTATGCAAAGTTGTCAAGCTGATGTGAATAGCGAAGGCTGGGCTCCCAAAACTTTTAGTCAGGCACAAGTAGATATGGTAGCAGAGTTCGCAGAAACCTTGTTGCCCGCTACAGATACTCCAGGGGCAAAAGATGTCTTGGTACACCGGTACCTAGATGAATTCTATACCCAATTTTACAAGCCAGAAAATAAAACAAAAGAAATGGAGAAGCTGGCGACATTAGAAACTCATCTAAATGAAGCTGGTGGTAAACCATTCGTGAAATTGACGCCTGAAGCGCGTCTGGAGGTGATGACGGAGCTGAATAACGCCGCTGTTAAGGCAGAAAAGCCAAGTCCAGTTATGCGTGCTTATTTAGATATGAAGCGCAAGGTGATTGACGCTTTTTTTACTTCTGAAAAAATTGGAACTGAAGTATTGGCTTATGCACCAGTACCAGGCCCCTACAAAGGCTGTATTCCACTTTCTGATGTTGGAAAAGCATGGGCTTTGTAAAAGCAATTAATAAATTGTTGAATTTTTAATTCGATAGCCGAATTTTTCAAATTTTGGCTATCGAATTATTTATAGAAAGCGTGTCTTAAATTGATCAACAAACGCTCAATAGTTTGGAGATCTGGAACATCAGGAAGCGGACTTTCTTTATAAGCAAACTCTACTGCTTCCATCTTTTTAGCTGATTTTTCCATTAAATCTTCATAACTCCATTCACCACTTCGGATGGCTAGTAGCTCTGCTCGGTTGGGACGCTCAACGATGATTTTTTGGTCCCTCAAGATTTCAAAGGCCATGTCCAGTAGCCGGAAGGTGTGCATCATGTTTTTAGTATCATAATTCTTTCCATGATCTAGATTCTGTTGATAGCGAGCTTCGTTACGCTTCTCTACCCAATCCCAATAATCGCGGTACTCCTTACAATAAGAGGTATAGCCATCTTGATTGAAATAAAGGTGTGTGATCGGTTCTTGTCCTTTGGGAATACTACTCAATACTACGCTGGTCGCCGAATTTTTTCGAATGATACCTTTATAACCAAAGCGCTTTTCTGGGTCGATATACAAACCATATACATCCTTGAAGTGAGCAATATTAACGAGGCCACAATCTTGTGGTGTTACTTGTTTGGATTGTAACCATTTTAGGAGTGGGAGCGATCCATTGCCATGCAAGACATAACAAAATTCTAGGATAGTTTTCTTTTCCTTGCCATGGGGGTTAACAATTTTCTTATTAAGCCCACGAGCTTTACGAATCTGTGTAAAGGCAAAACCAGCAAAACTTTGTTTACATTTTTTAGATAAAAAAAGCTTCGTTGAAAGTTGATCTAGTAATGG
>CAXIDD010000298.1:0-6781 GCA_964021975.1 uncultured Saprospirales bacterium
GCCGTCGAAATTTTCCAACTATTTATCGTGCCTATAAAGATGGTGACATTACAGATACAGATATTACTTTTTACCTTAATCGGATGCATGAAAACGAATTAGGATATCGGATTCAATGGGAAGGTGCTTATCGAGTGGACCAGGAGTTGGATACCCTTTTTCGTGCTTTAGATATACAAGGAATAGTTTCTAAAATTGACGCTGAGCAGTAAGAGTGTTTAAATCTCACCTTTTAATTTAGTGTATTTGTCTCTGTTTTTTTGTTAAAAAAGCAAAAGCACTTGACTTTTATAGACATTATGCTCTATATTTGTAGAGTAGTCTTTATAAATATAGAGTGAATGGAATTAACTAAAGCAGAAGAACAACTGATGAAATACCTTTGGAAATTGGAAAAGTCTTTTTTCAAAGACATTAAAGAGCAATATCCAGAACCGAGACCAGCTACTACAACCATTAATACTTTACTCAAAAGACTGATTGATAAAGGAGCGGTGGCTTATAAGCTATATGGAAACAGTAGAGAGTATTATCCTTTGATTAGTAAAAATCAATACTTCTCTAAGCATATGAATGGCCTTATTGAAAACTTCTTCAATAATTCAGTAGAGCAATTTGCTTCATTTTTTACCAAACAAAAGGATATCAGTGAAGAAGATCTCCGAAAACTTAAATCAATTGTAGACCAGCAACTAAAAGACAAATCCAATGATTGAGTATTTGATCCAATCCTTATTTTGCTTCGCTCTTTTCTACCTAATCTACTGGACCCTATTGCGCAGTTCAAGAGCCTATTCAATTAATAGGATAGTGCTGCTAATATCTGTGCTTTTTTCCTTACTAGTACCAGCCTTGAACCTAAATATTGGCACCTCAACAATAATGGGGGTAATAGAAACCGAAGAAATAGTGGAAGTATTGACGGTCGATAAACTCCGGCCAATTATAAGTGAAGCTCCTTTAGAAAAAACGAGTACTCCATTTAGCTTTGCTAGCCTTCTAAAATGGAGCTATTTAGTGCTTACTGGTATTTTATTGATCCGTTTTCTCTTGCAATTATTGCTGTTGTCTTTTAAGCAACAGAAAGCGGAAAAAATTGATCATCAAGGCATAAGCTTGAGCTTAATTGATGCGCCAATTGGGCCGTTCACCTTCTTAAATACCATTTTTATCAATAAATCCGATTATCAATCTAATCGGATTGGACAAGAACTCCTAATTCACGAATTGGCGCATAGAAAGCAATGGCATTCACTAGATGTAATCCTAATGGAATTGATCCAAGTCTTCTTTTGGTTTAATCCTTTTATCTACGCATTTAAAAAATGGATCAAAGCCAATCATGAATATTTAGCAGACGAATTTGTGGTCAATTCTGGCGTTGCTATACACACTTATTCTGAAAAATTATTGCACCATACATTCCCAGATAAAATACCTGGTTTTGTCAGTGGATTCAATCATTTGTTAATCAAAAATAGACTAATTATGCTTTCAAAAAATCACCAAAAAAGGCCAACTACCTTCCGTTATTTCTCTTTAATTCCCATCATTTTTACCTTGGTGCTCACTACCGCTTTTGATGGAACTACTTTTTCTGATTTACGCAGTCTTAGTGAAATTCAGAACGATAAGTCATTAGAGCAACCCGGGACACTATACGCTTCTTCCATTATTTGGTCCAGCGAAAACAAAAAGCTTTATCTACACGGAAAGAACATTCGAGTACGTCATGGAGATAATGATTTTTCTGTAAATGGCCGAGCATCTTACTTAGGTTCTGTACATTATTTAGTTTTTAATGGTACGCTTGTTCAGCCAGATCAGCGGATTAATACAGAAGGAATGAAGTGTAATGTTGTGAAATTGTCTAGCGCCAACGCTAAGAAAAAGTATGGGAATAAAGGAAATATGGGTGTGGTAGAAATAACTGTGGCAGAATGATGAATTTGCCTATTATCACCTTAAAAAGCATCCCTAAATTTTTCAGATTGGGGATGTTTTTCCGCTTAACCTTTAGCTTCCTACTGATTACATCTTTCCTCAAAGCACAAACAATAGATTCTGTACTCGTCACTGGGGAGTTGGTTTGGAGTCGCAACAGTATCACTACTTTTCCAGCATCTTTAACAGTAAAAAGTAGAGCAGAGCATACTTATACTAAAGAAATAGAGGTCGATTCACTTGGCCATTTTTCAATCCATTTGTTGCCAGGGAATTATTTGATTCAGCCAACTTTGAATTACCATTGGGAAGGGGAACATTTTATTAGAATAAATGAATCAAACTCTAAATTAGATCTTACCCTTACTAGAAATCAAAAAATAAGGCAGACACAACTTAGATTAGATACCATTGCAAAACCAGTCTATCATCAAGCAAAAGGATTATTACTTGATTTCGACCTCAAGCAATCTGAATATTTAGATCAATTTGTAAAAGATCAATTAGCCTATTTTGATATCCCAGGAGCTTCTTTGGCTTTAATAAAAGGCGGAGAGTTGATTTATCACCAAGTATATGGCGTGAAGAATAAGCATTCTCAAGAACCAGTTGATCAAACAACTTTGTTTGAGGCAGGATCAATTACTAAACCTGTATTTGCTTTTGTAGTTATGCGCCTGGTTGAGCAAGGTGCGATAAACTTAGATAAACCGCTGTACCAATATCTGGAGTTTAAGGCTATAAGTCATGACGATCGCCATAAATTAATTACTGCTAGACATGTACTAAGTCACCAGACTGGATTTCCAAACTGGGCAAAAAGAGACGAAAACGGGCAATTTGACCTTTTATTTACGCCTGGCACACAATTTGGCTATTCTGGAGAAGGCTTTGAGTATTTGAAAAGGGTTGTTGAAGTAGTTACCCAAAAGAAAATAGAGGTCCTTTTAGAGGAACAATTATTGATGCCGCTTCAATTAAGTTCATTGTATTTTTCTGTGGATACTGCTTTTTCAAGAGGTGTAGCAAATGGCCATAGAAGAGGTCAGCCATCTTCAAAAAGAATCATAACTCGCCCTATGATGGCTTACAGTATGAATACGGAAGCTAAGGCCTTTGCCGGTTTTATGTTGGCTTTGAGAAACAAGGAGGGATTAAAGATCGAGACTTATAAAGCCCTTTTTAAAGTAAATAGTACTAGATCAGATGGTACCCATTGGGGATTAGGTTTTAGATTGGAGGATACCAAAGTTGGACGATCTTATGGACATAGTGGGAGTACCGGGAAAGGTTTCATTAGCAATTATACTTATTATCCAGATTTAGATATTGGCTTTGTAGTCTTTACCAATAGCCAATTAGGAGGTATGTTTTGTTTACCAATTCTAACAGCGTTTTTAATTACGGGGCATCCTTGATGATAAATGTAAAACATCTCAGGCCGTTTAATCATTTATTCTAGCACTTAAGGCAACGATCACATTATTAAGAGTTATTTCCCCATTAAAAACACCTATGGCTCGGCCAAACGTGCAGCCCAAGCCCGCTCTGAATGATCCGTACCCGGAAATTTTAAAGTTTTCCAATCCTTATCTTTTTGGTAACCACTTCTTTCCATAACAGAATCTACTTGCAGCTGGAAGGGGTCATAAAGAGCATCAAGTATTTCTGTTCCATAGTCAAAGTAGATTTGGTTGTTCTTTGGTTCAGGTAGCTTATTTGCTAAATACGCTACAAAAGCTTTTGGGATGGGATTATTTTCGACCGTAAAAGTGCCGACCCAATGGGTGGATAAACAGGCAGCGCCACCAAGAATTTTAGATAGGCATCTGATTGGACCTTTTCGGCAAATAAGGGTAGGGCTAATAAAGAGTCCTGAAAATTTCGAGGGAGGCTTTCAAATGGCTTTTGAGGAAAATATTCTGTAGGTCTTAAAGGTCCACCATTGGGTACACCCACCACTATACAATCTTTAATTTGATTAGTATTGATCAAGCCTTGTACGGTTTCATCAACGCTCCATTCCTGTTTATTCCAGGTAAAGGTACTATCGAAGAGCATCTGTCATCGTGCATGTAGAGCACTGCATATTTGTTTTTGGCGCTGTAATTTTCAGGTAGCCAAATCGATATATCCCTTGGAGTGATGTTCTTAGAAGGAAAGTTTTCCAGAGTTACAATTTGAGCAGGAGTATCTTCAGAAGCTTGACAACTATAGAGGAATACGAATAGGCCCAAAAGGAAGATTGGCTGGAAGAGTTTCATTTTTGGTTTAAATAAAAGACTATATAATTGAAATAGGCGAGAGGATATACCCATCGCCTATTTCAATTGTAAGCTAAGAAAGAAGCCAATTATTACTGACCATCATCCTGTACCTTAAATACTTTTTTCAATAGATCAGAAGTACGTTCGGCTGGATTCTCCCGGATTCCTGCTTCTTTTTGTTCAATTAGACCAAATAGTCCAACAAGCGCATTTTTAGTTACATAATCATCCAATTCTGGGTTTACTTTTTGACCAATGAAAGGAATTTTATTATACTTATCTGCTGCTTTCTTCCAGTATTCTCTAGCATTTACTTCATCAAGAGATTCGATTACTACCGGCTGAAATTCACCGTACAGTTGCTCATAAGTAGTTTTTTCGAGGTATCTCGTTGCCGCATCATTTTCTCCAGTTAGGATTTGATACGCATCTTGGAAAGTCATCTGTTTAATGGCGCTAATAAAAATTGGGCTGGCTTTTGAGGCAGCACCTTCTGCGGCACGATTTAATTTTTCGATTAGATTGGCTTCAAAATCATTGAATCCAGGGATATTTCTAAGTTTGTTGGCTACTTTTTGAGCTTCTTCTGGAAGTAATATTTTATAGGCACTTTCCAAATACCCATTCTCAGTAGCTAGAGAAGTTACAGCTTCTCCTACACCTTTATCCAATGCTTCTTTCAGTCCCATACCTATTTCTTCGCCAGTGGGCCCCATGACTTTATCTCCAACTGTTTTTAAGATGCCACCCAAGTCTTGAGTAGTTCCGCAACTGGAAAAGAGCAAGCCAAGCATTAATAGGGAAAAGTACTTTTTCATAGATTTTGTTTTATTGTTTTATTCGTAAAAATGGTGAAACGCTTAAGACACTTCACCTCCTTTAAACGTATCATCTTTTGGTTTGGGTGTTAACGTAAAGCTAAAATTTTGTTTATTTTACTCGCTAAATCAATCATTATGCGACCATTTTCCTACTTCAGCCTACTCTTTAGTCTCTTAATTGCTCAAGGAGCGTCGGCTCAAGAACGCCCTCGTGATTTTGATATTCCTTTTGGGAAATTGAAGACTGGGGCACTGAATGCCATTACGGATGTACCGGGTGTACGGGTTGGACACGTGACTTTGACCAAAGGCAAAAAAGTACGGACAGGTGTGACGGCAATTCTTCCACACGGAGGGAATATTTTTCAAGAAAAGGTACCGGCGGCTATTTATCTAGGAAATGGATTTGGAAAACTGGCAGGTTACTCTCAAGTAGCAGAACTAGGTAATCTGGAAACACCCATCGTATTGACCAATACCCTAGGGGTACCAACCGCTGCCAATGCCGTTATCAAATATACGCTAGGGCAGGTAGGTAACGAAACCGTCCGATCAGTCAATCCACTTATTGGCGAAACCAATGATGGCCGGCTTAATGATATAAGATCTCAGCCCGTCACAGAAAAAGACGTATTTAAAGCCATTGGGATGGCCACTGATGGATCTGTTGAAGAAGGAAATGTAGGGGCTGGTACGGGCACTATCTGTTTTGGCTGGAAAGGAGGCATTGGGACGGCTTCCAGGAAAGTAGGCGATTATACGGTTGGTGTCCTCGTCCAAACTAATTTTGGTGGTAACCTTAAAATTGGTGGCCTAGATTTTAGTGGATTGTATCGAGAATGGCAGCAAAGTCAGGCAGATAAAGATGGCAGTTGTATGATCATTGTGGCTACAGATGCACCGATTTTAGAACGTAACTTGAAGCGGTTGGCTAAAAGGGCGATGCTGGGACTTGCCAGGGCCGGAGGTATTGCTTCTAATGGCAGTGGTGATTATGTTATTGCCTTTTCGACGGCTAAAGAAAACAGAGTGCCCTATAAAAATACCAGCAAAATATTGGATCGAAAAGAAATACCCAATGATTATTTGACCCCTTACTTTCAAGCTGCTGTTGATGCAACAGAAGAGGCGATCATTAACTCTTTATTTGCAGCCGAAACAATGGAGGGAAGTGGTCATCAGGTACAAGCACTTCCAGTTGATGAAGTTTTAAAAAAGCTAAAGGAAAAAGATTTACTCAACAATAAATAGACTACAAAAACCAGATAGTGAGGTGATGAATTATCAAGTTTTGAAATCAAAAATCCACCACCTCAACAATTCAATAACTAAAATTAGTCAATAATATATTCTCCATCCTTGGGTTTCAGGTCTTTGGTAATGATTCGAATCATATCGATCAAAGCCCAGATTCCTAGTCCACCAAGGGTTAATAACTGTACCACACCTTGCCAAGTATATCCTAAATAGAAACGGTGAATACCGAGGCCTCCTAAAAAGATAACCAATAATAGGGTAGTGGTCCAAGATTTATCTCCAGCCGGTGCTTTCCCTTTGGCTGCTCTCTTGGCATCTCTTTTTTCCCATTTCTGGATTTTTTTGTCCAGTTTTTTAAAGGTTTTAGCTTCTTGTTCTGAAAGTGGACTTTTTTCAGCTTTTGCGGCCAACCCATCGCGCATATTTTTGAAAGTGAGTAGCATCGCGCTTTGTTCCATCTGGACATCCGCCATGGGAATATTAGAAGTTGAC
>CAXIDD010000299.1:0-6773 GCA_964021975.1 uncultured Saprospirales bacterium
CTCGTCCCCGAGCAACGACCGCTGCCACAACGCGTAGTCCGCGTACTGCACCGGCTACCAAAATAGTGATGTAAGCAATCGCATCTTGCATTTGCGTAACCTCCGCTTCGTTTAAGTTTTTGAGCAATTCCATATAATTGTCAGTTGTAGCTTGATTTTATGGGGCCGAAGATACAACGACTAATCAAAACGACCGAAAAAACCTTAAGCTAATTTAGCAATATCTCGTACTAAAATTCGACCACGGTTGAAGTAGATTAAATTTGATTTTTTTAATTCATTTAAAACTAGGGTTACAGTTTGCCGAGAGGTGTAAGTTATGTTCGCAATATCCTGATGTGTAAGGGAGTGACGCAACAACATTTCATAGCCTACGCGTTGTCCACGCTCTATAATCGCACTTTTGATAAACTCTACAATTCGAGTTCTGGCATCCTTACAAATCAGGGCTTCTAACTTGTCTTCTGCTTTGATCAAACGATTGCCAAACAGCGCCATAACTTGAGTACAAAGTTCAAAATTGGAGAACATTAAATTTTTGAAATCATCTACTTTTACAGAGAAAACATAGACTTCTTCTTTTAGGGTTTGAGCAAAATCTTTTCGGTATTTTTCACCAACTAATCCTTTTTCTCCAAAGAGGGCAAAAGGGTGAATCAATGTTTTGATTACTTCCTTACCATCGTCAGAATTGATGGCAATTTTTATCGCACCTTTGGTTAAGAAAAAGATCCGATCAGAAGCTTCCCCCGCTTTGTAAATCATGCTGTAACGCGGTAATTTACGGAAATCCATCATCTGGCAAAGTTGTTCTTTTTCTTCAGGACGCAAGACGGAAAGTAGGGGGAACTGCTCGATCGCAGTCATTTTTAGCTCTCTTTTCATGATCAGTTTATTTTGAGTATGGAATAATTCATGTAATTATCTTTCGAAATACATACCCTTAGACACAGAAAGAAGTGGACCCCACTACGGAGGACAAGATTTTTCTCAAAAAAAATAAATATTTATCATACTATCGATCAGAATACCCTAAGAATGGCCTTGAAATCACTTACTGAAACTCCTTAAAAGAGTGGAAAAGCGCCTAAAGCATTGGCTCCAATAGATCAAATAATTGGTGGGCAGTATTAACGATTTTTTTGATTTTCCCATCTCGGCCAACGATAAAATGAGTAGGGTATTCATAGACACCAAGCTGAGCTAAAAAAGATTTTTGGTCACCAATGGTAGCATATGCCAGCGGCTTTTTCTCTAAAAAGGCGGTCAATTTACCTGGAGGATCCGTAGCAAGGCTAAGAAAAAGTATATCTGTTCGACCTTCTTGTTGCTTGACAAATTGGTTCAATTCCGGAAATTCTGCTATACAGGCATGACAGCCGATGAACCAGGTCTTAATCACTAATATTTTATCTTGGGTATCCTCACTGGTATAGGTCTGATTATTTAAATCAGTAAATGTGAATTCAGGGAAGGGTTCCCCTTCTTGGTCGTAATACTTCAGTTCTTTTAGCGCTTGACTACTTATTGTTTTAGCAATGCTAGGATCTGCTTCGGGGCTTAGCTCAAAGAGCTGATAGTATAACTCCCCTTTGGGCATATTTAATTCAATAGGAATATAGTTTCCAGTAGACAATTGCTCTAAAAGCCTACTTTTTTCTATAGGTATGCCTGTTTCATCCAAAGATTTAAAATTGCTTTTGGCTAGATTGATCTCATTTAAGTAGTAAGTCCACCATTGGGTGAAGTCTTTTTCAATAGCAGTAGGAGAGACCACTGGAGGTCCATATTTTGGATTGGTTTGACAAGCAATGGTGAGTAGAGACAAGTATAGGGCAAGAATATTAAGGAACCGCATCTGTAGGGTTTAAAAATGAGGAGCAATAATACTGGTTACGCTCACAAGATGAAGCACAATAAGGTTATGGTGTGTAGGTGCTTTAATTTGGCCCCAATTCAATAGATGCTCTTGATTGTGCATAACCGGCAAAAACACCACGACCATTCTCTATGTTATTAAAGATGATAACCGGCTCCGCTAAGGGAATCGCTGGAGCTTGCTGTTGACGACTGACGCTGGAATAGAATAAAAAGTATTCTTTAGAAACGGTCCGTAGTTCGGCAACAATTTGTCCGGGGAGTTCTTCTTGAAAGGCGACGTTGACTTGAAGCGGGAAACTATAATTTTGAGAGATTCCATCAAAAGGAGTATCCTCTAATAAAATACCACCTTCGTAATGAGCAACCTGGAAATTATTATTGATTGCAGCACTGAATTGTAACTCTCGGATAGAGCTGGAAGTGACAATGGTGTCACTGCGCAGAACGGTGAATCTTTCAAACTGCTGGTAAAGCTTGAGGTGGTAGTAATTTTTTTGATTACCTGGGTCTTGAAAGCCTACATTTAGATCGAGTGTGTAAGCTTCAATAGAATCACTTTGTTTTTCAATAACGAGGTTTTCAATGTTGACCCGTTCCAGATCAATTTGCTCGGGTATACTACTCATTGCCATCACTTCATCATATCCGGGTACCAAAACTTGTATGCCATATTCCACACCAATTTCCGCCCGGAATTCTTCAGTTCGATAGAAAGGAGTACCCATATTTGGAATAACCAGCTCCAATTGTTCTATTTTCTGATCGCCCTCAAATACGCTAACTTGAGCGCCAGTAATGTACTCGATGCCTGGAGATTCTAAGATCGTCCTTGAAAGAGATACTTGTACCATAAGGTCTTGATTACTAGTAAAGTTGCTGATTACTACTAGTGAAGGAGAGGCTTCTGGGAACTGCAATTCCAAAGGCCGCTCACAGGTTGTAGCCATTACCATCATAGATCCAATCAATAATAGAGCCAAGCGCTTCATCAAAGGAGATTTGTTGTTCTTTTGAAAACAAAAAGTTTTTTGTTACCGTATAACTAAAGATAACTAAAATTTGATAGAAAAGTTAACAGAAGGCAGGATTGGCAACAACTGAACGCCTACAAAACGCTTGAATTGAGTCAATTGCCCGTTTCGAATGCCGACATCCGAGCGCAATCGGTAGTATAAAGGGTTGCTCCGATCATATAGATTCGTCAGGCCTGCATAAAGGTGATATTGTAAACCACGGCCACTAAACCGGTAATTTGCACCAAAATCTAAACGATGATAAACAGGAAAACGATATTGATTTTTACCGCCAAAGTCCAATACATTAATAGGTATGGAACCAGAACCCGGTAGTTGAAAAGTAAAGTTTTGATCGGGTAAACTAAAAGCCAAACCTGTACCAAATAAAAAGTTCGCACTCAGATTAAATCGATCTGAAAAACTATGAATTGCCGCGATCTTTAGGTCGTGTCTGCGGTCGTACTTAAACGGGTAGGTATTGCCAAAGTTGATGCGGTCAAAAGTCCGATTGGTAAAGGCATAACTATAGCTAATCCAGCCAGTGGTAGCTCCACTCGTTTTTTGTAAACTAATATCTAACCCATAAGCTTCTCCATCTCCCGTTGAGACATTAGTTTCCCAATCATCGATAAATGTAATACCTTCAGAAAAGGACAATAAATTAGTCATTTGTTTATGGTAAGCTTCGACTTCCAGGCGCCATTTTTGACCTAAATCAAGATGCGTACCAATGGCATATTGTATGGCTTCTTCTGGATTGATCTTATCCGTAGAAGGGACCCATAGATCTGTAGGTAAGCCAATTGCAGAGCTCCCTAATAAGTGTAAGAATTGACTGGTTTTACGCGCAGAGGCACTAAATGCTATTTTCTGACCTGCCTGCCAGTATAAAGAAAAGCGCGGCTGAAATAACCAGTAATCTTCCTGGCCAACAAAGAAGCTTGAAAAATGCGCGCCGTAATTAATACTCAAATTTGGCCTTATTTGTTGATTGTTCTCTGCATAAATAGAGATCTCATTTGAATGAATGGGGCGGTTTTGTTGGAATCCATTGCCCGCATTTTCTAAAGTAGTGGCATTGTATTGGAGGGTACCAGGCTGGAACCGTATATTACCTCCTTTTAGCCCGAAGCGAACATAGTGATTCATTCCGGGATGCCAATCAAAATCTACTTTGACCGCCATATCCTCAATACTAGATTGGTACCAGCCCGCATCCAGACCAAAATTAAGTAGTTCTAAAGGCTCTGTACGCAAAAGACTATCTCTTAAGGAATAGCCAAATTTGAGATTCAAAGCACTATAGGTAAGCGTTGTATTAGCAAAAAGATTAGGTCTAATCTCACTGTTCCACCGCAAGGCAACCACATCATTCCCCCAGCTGACTTCTTCTTGATATTCTTGAGTCAAACGAAACGGAACATTGACACCGGTATTTGGATTGAAGAAACTGAAAACATCGCGTTGCTCACCAAAGTTATCAAAATCATCACTGCCCTTATAAAGGCTGAGGTATAAACGATTTTTAGGGGAAAGTTGATAATTGGTCTTGGCATTTAAATCATAAAAATTATAAGTACTGGATCCATCTTCCCCTTGGGTGCCTTTGTAAGAGCGAATTCGGGGCTCCAAAAATTGATTGACCAAGGACAGTCTTCCTGCAATCAAAAAGGAGGATTTATGATCACCTTTAGTAAGAGGACCTTCTAAAGTAGCTCTTCCAGATAAAAGTCCTAAATCGACTTTACCACTCAAAGATTTGTAATTGCCATCTCGGGTGCGAATATCTAAGACAGAGGCAAGACGACCTTCATAACGAGCGGGATAAGCCCCTTTTAAAAATTTCGCTGTTTTCACGACATCTGGATTAAATACAGAAAGTAATCCAGATGCATGATTTACATTATAAACGGGTACACCATCTACGGTTATGAGGTTATGACCACTATTGCCACCTCTTACAAAAATACCGCCGATACCGTCTGGGCCAGATTGCACACCAGGAAGTAAATGGGTAGATCGAATAATATCCGCTTCCCCACCAAAACGAGGGAGTAAATTAATGGCATTTAAATCCAGCTTTTCCAGATTCCAATCATTGGGTGTATGATAAGCTTGGTTGTTAGCTGTATCCCAAAGGGTGATCGGATCAAGCATTAAGCTATAAGGCATATCTATGGAAAGTGTCGTATCTGCTTGTACATTAAGAGAAAGCTGTTGTTCTTGATAACCGATATAAGAAAAATTAAGCATCCATTTCCCTTCGGGTAACAAGAGGCTGAACTGCCCATATTCGTTGGTATAAGTACCTTGTTGTAACTCTGGTAAGTAGACCGCAGCACCAATAATACTTTCACCACTTTCTTGATCTAAGATTCGGCCAGAGACATAATGTTCCTGTAAGGGAAGGCTAGTATCTTTTTCAATAAGGATAGATTGATAGGCGATTCGGTAAGTAAGACCCGTATTTTGGAGCAGGAAATCAAGGATGTCTCCTAAGTCATAATCATTGAAACTGGCATTAATTGTCTTATCGGGGATAATATCGTTGCGGAAGAGTAGGGGGACTTGCTCTTGATCCATCAATTCAAATAAGGCGTCTTCCAATTGGATTTGTGAAAACTGGATATTAATCCTCTGGTTTAGATTTTGTGCTTGTAGGAATGCACAAAAAAATAAGCCCAATACCAGTAGGATCTGTTTACGCATGTCACCGGTTCTTCTGTATAAAAGGTTTTTTACCTTCTATTTATATAAAATTTTATTCGTCTAGATTAGTAAAAAAGTCAGATACTACATTAACGTTTTTTGAGGTGTTAAATTATTTACAAGGACCTTGAATGATGTAATGATTGGTGGCCTTACGTTCTACTTGATGCCCGGTTAATTCTTTGATTTTAGCTAGGGTTTTTTCAGGTTGGTTTAAATCAAAGGTGCCGGTAATTTCGCAAGTTTTTAAACCATTATCGAAGGTAATGGTCCAGTTTTGTCGTCGGCTTAACTGGGCGACTAAATTTGCGATGGTTTCAGTCCTTAACTGGACAATCTGTGGTCCTTCTGGTATTTGAGTTTTGTCTTGGAATAAAATTCCTCCTTTTTGGCAAACCCCAATTTCATTGGCAGTTACTTGCACCATCTCTCCGGTACTTTTATCGGTAAAAGCTACTTTACCTTCTTCCACGGTTACGGTTGTTTCTTGAAGGTTATCCGCCTCGGCTAGAATGAATTGGGTACCTAAAACTTTTACTTGCGTGTTATTGGTCTCAATAATAAATGGTTGGTCTGGATTAGAGCTAACATCAAAATGGGCTGCACCACTTAAACTCACCGCCCGTTCTTCTTGTCCTTTAAAAGATTTGGAATAACCCAGCTTTGCACCGGGAAAAAGTTGTACTTCGCTTCCGTCTTGTAATAAGATAATCTGATTTTCGGTACCTGTGTTTTCTGCCCATTGCCATTGGTCTTCAGTGGCGAATTGATTGTTGATGATCCAGCTTGCAACCAACAAAAAGGCAATAGCAGCGGCAATCCTTAGAATGCCTAAGCGCCTAATTTTATTGGAACGATTAGGGCCTTGTTGCTCTGCTTTTATTCTTTGCTGTAATTGGCTTAGGTTTTTCTCGGTGGCGAACTTAGGAGTTGCTTGTTGTTTGTATTGGCGACTGAGGTCCCAGATTTGCTTGATGTCTTGCTCTTGAAAACTCGTTTGCCCCTCCTGAGTAGAAGTGTCTTGTTTTAAACGAGTTAAGAGTTCCTTGATACGATTATCCATTGAATTAAAATCTTTGACCTTTTGTTTACTAATTATAAGTAGGAGCGCAAAAATAATGATCATCTATGATCGAACAGATTATTTCATTAGACGAGGCGCGGTGG
>CAXIDD010000300.1:0-6711 GCA_964021975.1 uncultured Saprospirales bacterium
AAATAACCCCGAAAAAAGGGTCGCATAGACTACTGGGAAACCTGCAAATAAGGCTCCACCTCCAATGACTAACCATACTTCATTGCCATCCCAAACAGGACCAACTGCATTAAGTGCAATTCTTCTACTTTGCTCTTTTCGAAAAAATAAATGCCAGGCACCTGCTCCTAAATCGAAACCATCTAATACCGCATAACCAGTAAACAGCGCTCCAACAACTAGGTACCAAATAGTTGGGTAATCTAAACCTAAAAATGTGGAATATTCCATCTTTAATCGTTTAATAGGGTTTTGGTAATATCTCTTTGTTGGGGCCTACTGTCTAATAGGTACTTTTCATCCGGACCATGCTTTATTTTCTTATTCAATAAATAAACAAACAAGAGGAAAAGGATGCTGTAAATAATCATAAACATAATGAGCGAAGTCAAAACCTGATTGGCTGTAACAGCTTGTGAAAAAGCATCTGAAGTGCGCAGTAAACCATAAACCACCCAAGGTTGTCGGCCCATTTCGGCTGCAAACCAGCCAAATTGATTGGCCAGCTGAGGTAGAATCGCCGCAAAAACAAAAGTCCACAGTAGCCACTTTTTTTGAAATAAAGTGCCGCGCCACCAGTAGAAGCAAGCTACTAAAGTCAATAAAATCAAAGTCATACCAATGGCGACCATTAAATGGTAAAATTGAAAAACAGCATTTACTTGTCCAGGACGATCTTCTTCTGGAAAAGCATTGAGCCCTGTGACTGGTGTTTCAAAATCTTGATGTAATAAGAACGAAAGTCCTCCTGGTACTTTTATGCCCGTAACTTCCTGGTTTTGTTTATTCACCCATCCTAAGAGATACATATCTGCTGGTGCGGAAGCAGGGAAGTGACCTTCAAAAGCTGCTAGTTTTGCAGGTTGATTTTCAGCGACACCTTCGGCAGAATGATGTCCGGTGAATAATTGTGAAAGCGAAAAGAAAGTCGCAATCACCAAGGCAATACGAAAGGCTTTTTTAGATATTTCTACATGCCGATCTTTCACGAGATAATAGGCGTGGACACTTAAAACCAGGAAAGCACCGGCCAAAAAAGCACCGATCCAAACGTGCGTCAGTCGATCCACACTCGAAGGGTTAAAAACCATCGCCCAGAAATCGACAATCTCTGCGCGGGCATCCATGCCTTCCCCAACGATATGATAACCAGCGGGCGTTTGTTGCCAACTGTTGGCAATAACAATCCAAATGGCACTAAAGGCAGAACCTAAAAAAACACCAATGGTTGAGACGAAATGTACCCAAGGCTTGACGCGGTTCCATCCAAACAATAGAATGCCTAAAAAGCCGGACTCTAAAGCAAAAGCAAAGATACCTTCGGCGGCAAGGGCACTCCCAAAGACATCCCCAACGTATTTGGAGTAGGTGGCCCAATTCGTACCAAACTCAAACTCCATAACAATACCCGTAGCTACGCCAATCCCGAAAGTTAGGGCAAAAATCTTGGTCCAAAAACGTGCCAAAGTTTCGTATTCTTTATTGCGGGTACGAATGTATAAACCTTCAAAAATAACCATCAAAAGTCCTAAGCCGATGCTAAGTGGTGGATAAATATAATGGAAAGCAATCGTGAAGGCGAATTGCAGCCGCGCTAAAATCTCTACGTCCATGTGTTTAAGGTTTGCTTACAATAATAAGCACTTTGACTGTTGAAAGTCAATACAAGATGACATTTTCCTGACAATGTTGAATCGTTCTAAATAATACTGTAGGCTAAACTTTTGCGAGCTTTATAGCATATGCAAAATGTTGTTAACTACAGGATTAAGGTCATGCCCAATCCAATCAAATCGCCACGTTCAATGGCACCAATTCCATTCTGAGCATAATGATTATTTAAAAGCGATCCTGGAGCCGCTTCTCCTAAATTTCCAATATTTTTGGTAAAGGAAAAAGCCAATTTGAAGTTTGGATTAAAATAATAGTTAATGGTCCAATCTAAAATTTCATTGCTCCCTGCAAAAGCACCTAGAATTTTTGCAGATTCCTGACCAACCCGATCTAAAGCTCCGTTGAGTCTTACATACATAAAGACAGGTTCCAAGTGAGCTTGCTGTTCGAGCGGAATAGAATAGCTAAATCGGAAGTAGCCGACATTGGCTTGACTAGTATTTTCCTGTGATTCTCTGATTAGATAGTTCCATTCACCATCGAGATTAAAGTGACCTAGATTGAGTAAGAAATCTGCGCCGATGGTTTGACTTCGATCAAATAAATCGCTTGCTCCTCGGTGGCTAGCCGCTAGGGCAAAACTCAGGCCATTGCGCTGCCCAAAATAGTTGGTCCGATGACTGAGGGAGTAGTTTTTTGTTTCCGGATCTCCAAAATGAAAAACGAGTCTGGCCGTTAATAGAGGACTAGCCGATAGTCCTTGCGTATTGGGTGAAGGGCCATTGTTTACGGGATTAAAAAGCCCAAAATCGTAACTAACCGCAAAGGTGTTGCTAGGTGTCAGTTGCCCACCAAGGTTAATCCCGGGGGCTCTTCCGGGCCCTGTACCGACTAAAGTCCTGCGCATGTAATTCTGTACCCAAGATTTTTCAAAAGAAGTGGCCCGCATAGCGCAATTTAAACTTGCTCTACTGATTTGTGGAGAGAGGTAACCAAAGGTAAGAAATAGACCTTCATTTTGTGTCAATAATCGCCACTGTAGATAGGCATTCCAAAGCCCAAAGTTAGGGGCCCGCCCGTTATTAGCGCCTCCTACGGTAGCCGAAAGAACATCCCGACCTACTAAGTCAATTGCGCCTGTAAACTTGAAGGTAAGGTTGGGGTAAGCCTGGCCTGTAAGGTTGAAGCGGAACCGTCTCATTTGTAAATTCCAGCGGTTATCTACTTTTTCGTAACGATTAGTACCAGGATCATAAATTTTTTGATTGAGCGTATACGTGCCCATGAACTGTAGTCCTGCACTTGCTTTGATTTGATAGTTTTCCAGAATCTTGGCCCATTTGGAAGATTGATTTTCTTGTGCGAATAATAATTGGCAGCTAAAAAAAAGTATAACAATTAGGTGAGAAGCGTAAGGGTGTGACATTTAATAATTTTAGGGTGGCTCAATAAAAAGCGACCCCAAAGTTGCTTTGGAGCCGCATCTCAATTAACCTGAAAGTGTATTCTTTACCCATTATTTAGGCAGTAAATAAGATTTCATTAAGTACAAGGATCCTCCATTATAAACTTCTTGGATACCTATACTTTTTAGGTAGGCGACTGCTTGCCCACTTCGGTTACCACTTTGGCAATAAAATATCTTCTTACCTGACATTTTTTTAATGTCTTTGATGAAATCCTGGAAACGAGAAAGCGGCATATTGGTCGCTTCATACAAGCGTTCCGTCATGAATTCGTAAGGTTCTCTAACATCAATAATATGTACGTCATCTGACTTAAGTATGGTTTGAATGTCCATTGGTCTTATTAGTTTGTGTAATTAATTGTAAAAGAAAAAAGATTAAGAATAGCCAGGGTAGGCCGTGTAATAGCGTATCAAAATAGTCTTCTATTTTCATGCCTTTTCCACCGCCCAACAGCCATTTAACTTTGCCAACTATATGTGGTTCTGGGGCAAAAGGTGCTAGTCCTAAGGTTAGGCTGGCAAAAAGCGCTATCCCTAAATTTTGTATGGTTTTTTTAGACTTCATTTTCGGTTTGACTTTCGGCTTCATCTATTAGCTGATCTCCTTTTCTGGGCGATAATTGATACATTAACCAGCCAAATCCCACGATCAAGTGGAGTACAATGACCCCGATGATAATCTTAGTGAGTAGACTCATGTTGAAAATTTTTAAGCAGTGACCCGATTTATCGGGTCACTGCTTTTTATTTATAAAAGTGTGGTTGGACAAACATATTCTGAAACATCAAATTTGTCGGAAGCTTTCATTGCTTTAAATCCACCCATCACATCTATTAAATTGCGGTAGCCTCTAGATTGTAAAATCGAGATGAAGACCAAAGACCGGTAACCACTGGCACAATGTACATAGTAAGGGGTCTGGTCCACTAATTTTTTACTGCTCTCATTGATGTAATCCAAAGGTGCATTGATGGCATTCACCACGTGCTCGCTATTGTACTCACTGGCCTTGCGAATATCGACAATACTCGCTTTCTCCAATTTAGCTAATTCCTCTACAGAAACAGAGTTAACGGTATCTACCTCTCTTCCTTCTGCCTGCCAAGCTTCAAATCCTCCTTTCAAGTAACCTTTGGCATTGTCATAGCCTACACGTGCTAGCCTAGTGACCACCTCTTCGATGCGATTCTCTTCTGCTACAATCAGTATTTCTTGCTTTACATCGGGAATAAGTGTACCGACCCAGGTGGCAAAACTACCATCCACGCCAATAAAGATAGAATTAGGAATGTGGCCTTTTCGGAATGCATCTTTTGAGCGCGTATCAATGATAAGGGCCTCCGTCTCATTGGCCACCAATTCAAATTCTTTTGGTGAGAGTGCTTGAGTCCCTTTCTCTAATACAGTGTCCAGGCTTTCATAACCTTGAATATTGAGCAACACATTTTGTGGGAAATAGCCAGGAGGAGGCGTCAATCCGTCCAAAACTTGAGTGACAAACTCGTCTTCGGTCATGGCTTGCAAAGCGTAGTTGGTTCGCTTTTGATTGCCGAGGGTATCGGTAGTTTCACTGCTCATATTTTTACCACAGGCAGAACCCTGCCCATGCCCAGGATAGACAATGATGTCATCTGCTAAGGGCATTAATTTGTTTCTTAAAGAATTGTAAAGGTGGCGTGCTAATTTATCTTGCGTCAATTCCGCAATCACCTTTTGCGCAAGGTCAGGCCGACCAACATCGCCAATAAATAAGGTGTCACCGGTGAAGACGCCTACTTCTTTTCCTTGTTCATCTCTCAATAAGAAACAGCTGCTCTCCATTGTATGCCCAGGGGTATGCAATACTTCTAAACTTACATCACCAAATTTAAATACTTGACCATCTTTGGCTACTGTTTTTGCAAAACCGGTTTCCATAGTGGTAGGGCCATAAACGATTTCAGCACCTGTTTTCTGAGCTAAATCAATGTGGCCAGAAACAAAGTCGGCATGAAAGTGGGTCTCGAAGATGTATTTAATCTTAGCGCCGTCTTTTGCAGCTCTTTCTAAATAAGGACTTGACTCTCTTAATGGGTCAATAATTACAGCTTCACCATTAGATTCGATGTAATAAGCGGCTTCTGCTAAACAGCCAGTATAGATTTGCTCTAGTTTCATATCTGCTTCTATTTTTAAGGTTGAAAGAATTTGAATTATTTGGTTAACGATACAAAATTAAGGTGCTAGGAAATATTGCTCTGTAACCTCGGTTACTGAAATGTGATGATATTTGTCATATTATTAAATTTTAAAGCTTGAAGATTATCACTAGTTGATTGTATAAGCTCCTTTTAAAGCCAATTTTCTTTTGTTGAACTTTTGTTTTTCTGCAAAGTCCCGATAAACAGACCTTTACAGGTGGTATTAATTTCATTACAATATATGAACATATTTTCATATTTCAATTTGTTTTGCTATATTTGAAAATAATTCTAACCAAAAAAACTAGAAAATGACAGATGTAACCATGACGGTGGAAGATCGACTGTCCCGGATAGAACGGTCTCTGGATCGCATTGCATCCGGTATGGATCAAGCTCCTGTTATGCTGAGTATGGCAACGGACTCTATAGATGAATACATAGATGCTGCTAAGCAAAAAGGTATTCAAATTGAAGACCGTTTTCAAGACACTTTGCATTTATTGGGTAGATTATCCGATCCAAAAATCAATCAAAGTTTAAACAACTTATTGGACACCCTCGAGCAGGCTCCTGGCTTGGTTTCTATGACCGTGGATTCGGTGGATGAGCTGGTACGCCAATCCAATCAAGGCACGGTAAGATTAGATGATCGCATCGCAGGTATGGGGCAGCTGCTTAATAAATTATCTGATCCAAAAATGGTAGAGCGGCTCAACGGTTTAATTACCCTCTCAGAACAAGCTCCTGGCTTGATGGCCTTGACCGTAGACAGTATTGATGCATTTATGATCCGTTACGAACAAGAATTTAAGGATAGCCTTTCCTTCTTGCAAAGAGACAATTTGGTCTTCCTGAAAAATGTCGGTGAAGCAATGACCGAAGCTCAAAATCAGGAACCCGCTAAAGTAGGTGGTGTTTTTGGATTATTACGAGCACTTAAAGATTCTGGAAGACAAAAAGCATTAGGTTTCCTAATGAATGTATTAAAAAACTTAGGCAATAAACTATAAATCAAATAAAAATGGAAAAACATCAAATAGTAGTAGTAGGAGCAGGTAGTGCTGGGTTAACAGTAGCTGCTATGTTACACAACCAAAATAGTGCGCTCGATATTTGTATCATTGATAAGGCTGAAAAGCACTATTACCAACCTTTATGGACGCTGGTTGGTGCTGGCGTTTTCAAAAAAGAAGAAACAGAGCGTTCGCAAGCAGAGTTTATTCCAGATGGAGCTACCTGGATAAAAGATTTTGTTGCTTCTTTTAATCCAGATGAAAACAATCTAACCACTCAAAATGGAACAACTATTGCCTATGACTACCTAGTCGTAACGGCAGGGATACAAGTCAATTGGGATGCCATTCCTGGTTTGAAAGAAAGCGTAGGAAAGCCAGGTACCGGTGTGG
>CAXIDD010000301.1:0-6701 GCA_964021975.1 uncultured Saprospirales bacterium
TATGAAATGGCGGTAGCTTTACAAGTCAATACGGATCCCTATAGCAGTTTGGTTAAGCAACGAATTGACGTTTTTAATTTATTAGAAGAAGTTCTTCCTTTTTATATTAATAAGAATGTTGCTTACGCTAAAAAAACGAAAATTTACTTCGTGCGGCATGCTGAAAAAGCCGATGATGGCACACGTGACCCTGACTTAAATGCTAAAGGTAAAGCAAGAGCAGAAAACTTGGCTAAGGTCCTGGCAGATGCTGGAATTGATGCAATCTACAGTACGCCTTATAAAAGAACCATGCAAACTGGACAGCCATTAGCCGATGCACTGCAACTAGAGATACAAAGCTATAATCCCTCTTCCAACACCGTTATCTTTGATATAATAGCCAATAACCCAGGAGCCACTATTCTAGTAGTGGGCCACTCCAATACGACACCGGCCTTGATTAATCAATTGGTTAAAAAAGATCAACTACCTCAATTAAAAGAAAGTGAATATGGTGACCTGTTTAAAGTGACTTATAAAAAGGGTAAAGGTAAGTTGAAGCGCAAGCAATATTAAACAAAAAAACATTTACTAGTTCATGAAAAAAATTATTGCCCCCGATGCTCCAGCAGCCATCGGCCCTTACGCAGCAGCCATTCGATCTGGAAATTGGATTATTTGCTCCGGCCAAACGCCCTTGAATCCCAAAACCATGAAAATACAAGGCGATACGATTGAAGAACAAACCCAAGTTGCCCTCCAAAATCTGGAAGCCGTACTTCAAACGGAGGCTTGCAATCGAAACCACATCATCAAGACAAGCGTCTTTCTCAAGAATTTTGCAGATTTCCCCAAAATGAATGCTGCCTACGCCGCTTTCTTTGGAGAACATACGCCCGCACGCACGACCGTAGAAGTATCTCGGTTACCTATGGACGCTTTGGTTGAAATAGAATGCATTGCCGAGATTCAAGCGCAATAAGTTCTTGGGTAGGCATACCATATGTAATATGCCTACCTCATGAAATTTATTCTTTAGGCCAAACATTATCTTCTACATTTCCATCAGGGAAACGACCGTCAGGATCAAGTGTAATTTTTTCAATAGCTCGCTTACCGAAGTTCAACTCGGCTTTGAAGCTACGATCGCCATCGAACCAGACCTCAACAGGCCAAGTGACAATGGCGGTATGATCGTCCAGCATTTTGGCGTTCGCCATTGACTTTATGGTAGGTCCATCTTTGGCAAACTCTACTTTGAGTACAACGGGTGCTGGCATTTGCCCTGCTTGATGCACATTTACCGTCGTTTTACTACCTTTCTTGGTCACCGATTGGATCGAACCATCGACAGACTCCGTTGTCCAGAGCCAATAGTACCAGAACCATTCCAGGTCTTGACCGAGGGCATTGTTCATAAAAAAGATGTAATCCCAGGGCGATGGATGTTTAAAAGCCCAGGCATCCGTATAAGCGCGCATCGCAGCTTGTACTTTATCATCTCCAACGATTCCACCCAACATAGAAAGCATCAAAGGCGTTTTGCTATAGGTTTGATAACCATAACCTGTACCGCCATAATTGGCACTCCACATCAGAGGAGCTTCATCTTCATCGCCACTACGTGCACCGTAACGTTGACCCCGACCGTTCAAATCAGGTGCTACATCATTTCGATGGGCACGAGAGAGAATATTCATATAGGTATTGAAACCTTCGTCCATCCATCCATAACGGGTCTCGTTGGTACCGAGCATCATGGGCCACCATTGGTGGGCAACTTCGTGGTCAGCAGCGCCTTGATTAGAGTTGATCACCATGGGGTATTCCATACCTGCACTTGGTCCGTCTTGCAGGGTCAATTGTGGGAAAGGATAGGGTGCCCATAAGTCTGAATAAAACTCCAAAGCATGCCTAGAAAGGGAACCAGCACGCTCAAACAAATTGGCACGTTCTGGCAGGTAGAACATATGAATTGGGACAGGTCCTTTCTCAGGAATAGTGGCGCGGGTAGCTGTCCACATAAACTCTGGAGAAGCGGCCCAAACAAAATCATTCACGAAATCAGCCGCATAATGCCAGGTTAGACTTTTACCTTCGGCAGTAGCTTTCCCTGCTCCGCGTTCGTCCGGAGCTACAATTGTTATTTCGTCATCACTATCTAATACTTTGGTTAATCTATCCCGAACGGTTTGACTCAACACTTCTTTGGGATTTTGTAAGATACCAGTACCACTCACCAGCCAGCCCGCAGGTACATTAATTTTGACATCAAACTTTCCAAAGTTATTGTAAAACTCTGCTGGCCCTAAATAGACATTGGTTTCCCAACCTCGCAAATCATCATATTTAGCCAAGCGCGGGAACCATTGCGTGGGTTGAAATAAGGTATTGTCCCAACGCTGCGTCATACGATGGCCGCGGCCATTAGGACCACCAGGCAATTTGGTATGCCATTCAATATCCAGTGCCACTTTTGTACCAGCTTTAACCGGCTCATCTAGGTACAAGCGAGCAACGGTCTGATCCGAACCCGTAATCCGCAATTTATTTTCTGGTTCTTGTCTCCAATTCGGTGTACGTTGTCCAAGATCAACCGCTGCACCGTCAACTTTTACGCTAGTCAAAACCATCCCTTCCGTGTTTTCGGCTGGCACAGAAAATCCTCTAGGCACCAATGGCCGGAAAATATTGTGGTCGAGACGAAGGACGATGTAAGACCAATCATCCTGACTATTGTTGTGCACCGTGATGGTTTCTTTGCCATAGATGGTCTGATTTCCAGGATTCAAATAAGCATCGATGTCAAAATCAGTTTGAATCTGCCAGTAGTTAGGGCCTGGTTGTCCGGTAAAATCTCGGGTGCCTGCTTTCATTGCCCGCAGGATTGCATTGGTCAGAGGCACGTCTTGTCGGATAGCTCGCCGCTCCGTATCTATAGATTTACGAATGGGCTGTTGCGCCAATAAAGAACTTGTTGTTAAAAGGGTAAGCGTGAAATATAGAATAAAACGCATGGGTGAGTTTTTGTTAAAAAAATGATTCCAATTAAGCACATGTTTAAAATCCATTTTTGTAGATAAAATTTGATGGTTTTAACATAAAGGATGAATTTTAAACATACTCTAAATGCTATTGAAAATATTCAATTCAAACAGCTCCTAAATATAAAACCTTTTGCTTAGTCAAAAAACAAGCTTATTTATTGGCCTCCAAATACAACATTTTACAATTTTTATCTTCCGCCAATACTTGATAATTAAACAACAAATCTATCGCCTCTATTTTTTCAACTTGACAAGTTAAGATGGTATCCTTTACGGAAATATTTTCTAAAGATTCTTGCAAGTCAACTTTGTAGTCCCGCTCGATATTTAACGCTTTTTGATAAAACTTTGCTTGATCTAAATGCTCTGGAAAAACTGGCTCAAAAACAATGGTATAACGATTGAGTCCTGGTTGGTTTTTAGCTAAGGATTTCATAAAAGCACCTGCGTATTCTTGCTCGTGTAGTAGCGGCTGGGCTTTCACATAAACCAAGGTTTTTTTCAAAGCATTAGAATAAATGCCCACTAAGAAAGCAAGTGTAAAAAGTACCTTCAAGTATTTGGAAACTGGCACAGATTGTAGTCGCTGCACTAGCCAATCTACTGTAAATGCCGCCAGTAAAGCCATCATTGGAAACAGCGGAGCGTCGTACCATTCTAATTTAACTGCAGGAATTGAAATGATTAGAAAATAGGATAAACACCATACCCAAAGTAACTTTAAACAACGCCGTTGAGTTGGTGTCCAACTTTTCCAACCCAGAAGTGGCAAACTTAAAAAAGTTAAGTAAATAAAGGGCAGAAAATAAGGCCGCCCTAACCAATTATCAAACCAATTATTGAAATACCAGCCAAAAGGATGGCTGTGGTAAGGCATGATATTACTGAAAATCCGTTTGATTTCAGAGCTGTAAACGATTTCAAAATAACCTGGTGCCAATAGTTCTCGAATTGAATAATACAACACCACACTAAGCACTCCACCTAGCATACTAAAATAAAGGTATTTACTAGCCAAGACTTGCTTTCGCTTATCAGACAAAAGCACTGCCAGCAACAAGCCTGGCAAAGGTAAAAGTGCCGCAAAAGATTTGCTAAAAAAAGCCAGGACAACAAAGACCGATGTCCAAACAATGGCTTGCTTGGGATCCTTATGCTTGTTTTGAATCAGAAAGGCCAATAAACGTAAGGTATATAAAGTAATAAAAGCAACCAAAACAGAATCTAAATCGCCTGTACGGGCCACATGAAAGCGAAAATAGCCCGCAGATAATAGCAGCGTAAACCCAGCTAAAACACCAATAATTGGTCGTTGGAGTACTTTGAAACTAAACCAAAACAAACTCAAAAGCACTATAATTGCGGCAAGTGCAGAAGGCAAACGCACCGCAAACTCATTGATCCCAAAAATAGAAATAGAGAAACTTTGTAGCCAAATAACCAAGGGGGGTTTGACATTGTATAAGGAGTTGACCCCATCATTTTTCAAGACCAATAAATCACCACCTTTTGCCATTTCAATGGCATTATTCACATAGATGGCTTCGTCCCAAATTCGGATAGGGGGCGTAGAGATATTAGAAAATAACAACCAAGCGGCAAAGCCAAGTAGAAGTCCAAAAAAAACTTGGTCTACTTTTGATATTTGATAGTGCTTGTGCTTATTCATTTTTTAGGAACTAAAAGGAATGCTAATATCTGCCTTTTAAATCAACTTCTTTGTATTTACCCTTAGGCAATTTAGACTTGAATTGTACAGGAAGTTGCGCTACTTCATAAGGGTTGAAAAAATATTGTAAAGCCAAAAACAAATCTGGATCCTCCAATAGTTGGTCAATATTAGCTTTATTTTCATAAAAATAGAGTGTTTTCGGATGATCTGGTGTTTCCAATGTACTCATCATTAGCGTTTCAATACCAATGGCCCAATGCAACCATAAACGTTCCCAGTCAAAGGCATCCATGGAAGTTACCAATTTATGCTCCTCTGATTCCAATTGACCATCTAGAATTGCTAGTAATAAATCTTCTCTTTGGGTGAAAAAGTGGTGCGTTCCTTTGATCCGATCAACACTAAACATCAATAAAAACACAAAAACACCAGCTAGCCACCATTCTCTTCTATGTCCAATACTTAAGACGAAAACCAAAGCCATAATGACACCAAGATGTGCTAAATAACCATCCAATAAAACATAAATCGGTCCACCTAAATAAGAAAAAAGCACTATGGTCATAGCTGTAATCACTGTAAATGCGACGATACTTAACAAAGTCGTCCAGTACTTTTTTTGAACTATCAAATAGATCAATCCCCCCATAAATAAAATCATGGGCAACAGGTAATGAACATCCAAATACCAGCCCAACCGTCCCCAAACATAATAATCATTGAGATTAGTCAGTACCTTTTGGGCTTCTAGCAACTGATTAATCCGACCAGCTTCATAGCTGGTGCCCATACCTTGACTACCTAGCTTGACAGCCCACATGAGCAAACAAGCAAGTGGTAAAATCCATTCGAATGCGATCCGCCAACGCTGGGAATAAACCATCCAAATCAACCAAGTCAAGCCTAAAGTCACCATTGGAAAAGGATGCGTGATCAGTAAAAACCCAGAGCAGAGTACACCAAATCCAATTTTTAATCCCCTGCGGCCGGCAGCCTGATAACGGTCACTCATCAACCAAGCTATTATCAAAACTACAAAAGGAATCCCCAGCATCACTTCTCCTACTGGAGCATAAAATTTATACCGGACGGTCAAGGTACAAGCCAAAGCCAATAATAAGCCCCCCATTGGGTTTTTGAACCCGTAGACAATCGTGCAAAAAATTAAATAGTGTAACAAAATGAATGAGGCAGAATAAGTCATTAAAACCGCCTGTAAAGAGCCACCCCAATTGCGCACTCCCAAAGCCAAAATTTGTGGTAGATAACTAATGTACCGATTGTGCCCAGTATTGAACTCCCCACGATAAATCATATTAAAAGCATAGCTGGCACTATCAAAATGCAGCATTCGCTCCCTGTAATAAACCAAGCTTAAAATACCTAAAGCCAGAAAAGTCAAATGCCCCAAATAACGCAGCAAGCGATTATACTGCTGATCTGATAAGGTAAACTGAAAAACCTTTTTTGGTGAACGCATTAAAGTAATTTGATGGCAAGTAAGCTACAGTTAAAACACAGGAAAAGCTAGCATAAATAAGCCTGCTAAAAGTCCTCCAATTAATGGTCCAACTACTGGAATCCAACTGTAATCAAATCGAGAGCTCCCCTTGCCAGCAATAGGCAATATGGCGTGGGCTATCCGTGGTCCTAAGTCTCTGGCAGGATTGATGGCATAACCGGTGGTTCCACCAAGCGACAATCCAATGCCCCACACCACGCCTCCAACTAAGAAAGGAGGTAACCCGTCTGCTAAGTCACCTGCAAAAATAGCCCCTACGCCCATCACTAATATAAAGGTGCCGATAATCTCACTAAACAAATTACTCCAAGTATGCGGAATAGCAGGTGAAGTTGAGAAACAAGCCAGTTTGGCATCCTGAGATTCGGTTACTTTCCAATACGGGCCGTAATGGATATAAACTAAAATGGCTCCAGTAAAACACCCCAACATTTGTGCGCTAATGAAGGGCAAGATAGTAGAATAATCTCCTGATGTG
>CAXIDD010000302.1:0-6692 GCA_964021975.1 uncultured Saprospirales bacterium
TTATTATCATAAAAATGCCCAACCTTGCGTTAACTATGTTGGCAACCTTCCCAATTGTGGTGGTATTAGCGATGTATTTTGGCCGGCATATTCGTAAATTAATGCGCACTCGGCAGGATCAGTTAGCAAGTACAAACGTGGTAGTAGAAGAGACCATGCAATCGGTTCAAACGGTAAAAGCGTTTACCAACGAATGGTTTGAGTTGAATCGCTACAGCGAACAATTGAAGAATGTAGTCACTACCGCCTTAAAGGCCGCTCATATGCGTGGCCTATTTATCTCCTTCATCATTTTTGTGATGTTTGGAGCGCTCTTCTTTATTATGTGGAGAGCTGCTTTACTGGTGCAAGCTGGCACCATGCTTCAGGGAGATTTGGTTAATTTCGTTGTTTTCACAGGTCTAATTGGCGCTGCAATAGCCAGCTTAGGTAATGTTTATGCGGAGTTGGTAGCCGCGGTTGGTGCTACCGAACGTATTCAGGACATTCTTTCTGAAGCATCCGAAGTTCCTGCTAGGCCATTAGAGCAAAACCCTCAAATTCGTTTTCAAGGTGAAATCCAATACCAAGATGTACACTTTTCTTACCCAACACGAAAAGACGTTACCGTTTTAAATGGTATTGATTTAGCTATTCTCCCAGGGCAAAAAGTAGCTTTGGTTGGTGCTAGTGGTGGTGGGAAATCTACTATCATTCAATTATTGCTTCAGTTTTATGGGGTAGATTCTGGTCAAATTAAAGTAGATGGTCAAGAAGTCAGCAACTACGATTTGATTGACTATCGTCGTAATTTAGCTATTGTTCCGCAAGAGGTTTTACTATTCGGAGGGAGCATTCGTGAAAATATTGCCTATGGAAAACCGCAAGCTACGGAAGCAGAAATAATGGAAGCAGCCAAGCAAGCCAATGCCTGGAATTTTATTCGTTCTTTCCCTGAGGGACTGGAAACATTGGTAGGAGAACGTGGCGTTAAGCTTTCTGGTGGCCAGCGGCAACGGATTGCTATTGCTAGAGCTATCTTAAAGGATCCGGCTATACTTTTACTGGATGAAGCTACCTCTTCATTGGATGCTGAGTCAGAAAGATTGGTACAAGATGCTTTGGATAAGTTAATGGAAGGACGTACCTCCATTATCATTGCACACCGCCTAGCTACCATTCGGGAAGTAGATTGTATCTACGTCATTGAACAAGGTAAGATTATTGAATCTGGCACCCATGATGAGCTATCTATGAAACCTGATGGAGCTTACAATACCTTGGCAAGACTTCAGTTTGATTTAGCGGCAGAAAATGAATCTTAGGAATTGAATAGACTTCTATGCCATCATTAAAAGCGAATATAAATTTACAGCCCTTTAATACTTTTAACATTAAGGCTAAGGCTGCTAATTATCTAGCATTTTCTTCTGTAGAAAGCCTGAATGATTATTTTCAAGCGTATGCAGAATTACCTTTCCTTGTGCTAGGAGGAGGAAGTAATCTTCTTTTTAAAAAGGATTTTCCTGGTACCGTATTACACAATCAAATTTTGGGGATTAAAACACAAGATTTGGCAGGGGATTTTGTACTTGTCGAAGCAGGTGCAGGCGAAAATTGGCATGATTTTGTACAATGGTGCATTAATCAAGGTTTTGGTGGTTTAGAAAATCTATCCTTGATTCCAGGGAAAGTTGGCGCAGCACCCATTCAAAATATAGGGGCTTATGGAGTGGAACTGAAAGACGTCTTTCACAGTTTGACTGCTTATGATATTCAAAATCGAAAATTAATTGAATTAGATTCTAAGGCTTGTGATTTTGGGTATCGTTACAGCCGTTTTAAAGGAGATTGGAAAGGCCGGTTTATTATTACCAATGTTACCTTCAAACTTAGTACTGCTAATCATCAACTAAATACTAGCTATGGGGCCATCACCAAAGCTTTAGCTCCCAAGCAAACCATCACCATTCGTTCAATAGCAGACGCAGTGATACAAATCCGGCAAAGTAAATTGCCTGATCCTATTGAGTTAGGTAACGCGGGAAGCTTTTTTAAAAACCCCATTATCAGCCAGGAGGAATTTGATAGAATCCAAGCTAAATATCCATCCATACCTAATTATACAGCCGGAGGTAAGTACGTAAAAGTACCCGCTGGATGGTTGATTGATCAGTGTGGTTGGAAAGGTAAACGCTTTGGTTCTACTGGATGCTATGAAAAACAGGCATTAGTGATTGTGAATTATGGAGCAGCTACCGGCCAAGAAATTTGGGCTTTTGCCCAACAACTTATCGCCTCAGTTGAAGAAAAATTTGGAATCACCTTAGAACCAGAAGTGAACGTGATTGGAGACTAAGGTTTTATACTAACAATAGAAGAAGAAACGGCCATCTTGACTATAAAACAAGGTGGCCGTTCGGGATTTATTATCTATCAAGATTTAATTACCAATCCCCGCTTTTTCATCTTTGGCATCATAACGTTGAATTTGTTTTCTACGCTTTAATGGCAAATAGCGATAAGGCCTATCTTGTAAATCATTCATTAAAGAATCTGTTTTTGCGGAAAGCTGTGTTAACTCATTATACAGCTCTTGATCTTTTAAAAGCATACCAAGTGTACCTTCTCCATCTTCCAGCCCTTTGACGAGCTGGTTGACACCGGCAAAAGTTTGGTCTGCTTTTTCAATAGTAGAGTTCAAAGCGCTTACAGAGGCAGACAATTCCTCGATCATTTGTTTGATATCTACTTCCGACAACTGAGCGGTAAAGGCGTCCGTATTAGCTAGTATAGTGCCAATCTTTTCGTTGTTATCTTCTAAGTTGGCAGTTATCTTTTCAACATTATCCAGGCTTCCGGTGATGTCATCTTTAGATTGATACATTAAGCCATTGAGTTGTCCGGTAGCATTTTTAAGATTACTCATGGTAGCTTCCATATCCCGAATGGAATTCGCAAGCGGTCCATCTGAATCTTGACTAAGCAATTGTTGATTCAAGGTATCTAGAATACTAACCATGGTCTTTTTAAATTCCTCTAGATATACCCCTAATTCATCCTGTGAGACGGTTGAAGCTAATACGCTAAGGTTATCTCCCAAGATATAGTCTCCACTTTCAGCACACGCAGCTCCAGCTGAGCAAGGGACTTCATATTTCAACTCTACCGCTTGTTGTCCCATGAAAGTTTCATTCAGGATGTAAGCATTGGTTTGTTTGGGTATTTGGATTTCTGGATTTAAATCAATGCGGACCAAGACATTTTGCTTGTCCATTTGGTTTTCAATTTTGGCGACTCTACCAATTTGAACTCCATTAATACGAACTGGAGTGGAAATTTTCAAACCACCGACGTTTTCGTATTCAACTAAATAATAATTGGATTCTTTAAAAAGGTTTTTGCCAATAATAAAATTATAACCCCAATAGGTAAGGCCAAAGGCTACTAATGCCAAGAGGGCTACTCGAATTTCTTTAGACATAAAATTAAAGGTTGTTTAAGGATTCGCGAAATTAGCACGAATTCTCGACTTTACTTAAGTAATGGATGAAAATAGGTTCATTTCGATCAATACAACGGCTAAAGGAATAGCATAGTTGACTTTTTATCCAAATTTTCTTCTTTAATTTTAAGGCTTTAAAGCTTCAAGTGCTTCTGACATTGGGATTCGTTTACCATTTTGGTAGGCCACCACAAATGCATCTGGAAATCCTTTTTGGCGAATTTCTTGTTTGGCCAGCCGGGCACTGTTGAGGTCCTTAAAGTTGCGGGCGCGGTATTTGAATACTTCATTTTCCTTGACCACCTCAATGGGAAATCCGATTTGTCGCCATTTATCGGTTTGCGTGTCCTGTAATTTACTAGAAGCCGCCAATTGCACGAAAAACTGTACGGAAGTTTTGTTTACGGTCGTCTCTTTCTTTTTAGCTGCTCCCGTGTAAGTATTAGTAAATACTTTTTTTGGTGCTGGTGCGACTTGTTTATTCTCATATCCCGGGGGATTGACCGCTGTGGAGTTGCGAGTAGATTTGGTTGAAGCTTTTTTAGTTTGTTGGGTAGGAATGGTATTCTCAACTCCTGGCAAACTAGCTACCACAGGTACGGGCTCAGAAAAAGGTAGGTATTCTGGAGATTCTACCTGTTTCTTATACGTTTGAAAAGCTTCTAACAAAGATTGCGCTATTTTTTTCTGTCCTGCACTAGATTTTAAAAACGTTTGTTCGGAGCTACTACTTAAAAAGCCTGCTTCCACCAAGACACTTGGCATAGTTGTTTCTCTTAGCACCACAAAACCAGCTTGTTTAACACCACGACTACGACGTCCTGCGGTGTTCTTCATTTTTTGTTCGGCCAATTCTGCAAAAAGAATACTTTGATCTAAATGGGCACTCTGAAACATAGTGAGCATAATGTGTCCTTCTGGAGAATTAGGATCATAATCATAATTTTTTTCATAATCTTCTTCTAAAAGGATAGCTGCATTCTCTCTTTTAGCAATAGCTAGGTTTTCTTTTGCTCGATGAAGGCCTAAGACAAAAGTTTCAGTACCACGAGTAGCGCTAGAGCCGGGCATATAGTTACAGTGAATTGAAATAAATAAGTCGGCTTTGTTGCGATTTGCCAGTGCAGCACGCTTGTGCAAGGGAATAAAAACATCTTTATCCCGAGTCATGATTACCTCAATATTAGGGAATTTTTGATGGAGTAATTGCTCTAATTCTAAGCCAATAGCTAGTGCCAAATGCTTTTCTCTTGAGCTTGAACCACTACAACCAGGATCGTGTCCTCCATGGCCAGGATCAATTACTACCGTTTTAATTTGGTAAGGGTTGCTGGTATTTTCTATTTCTTTGATAACTTTGCGGCCGGACAAACAAAAAGCGGTGCTTGTTTCTGGACTGAATAATTCTAAACTAGACTTATTTTCAGTAAGCTCTCCTAAAGTTATGTTAAAAGCAGCCATTGTGAATGGCATTAGGAAGATCAGTAGCGTTTGGGTTAAGATTAATGCTTGTTTCATCGTATGAAAGTGAACCTGTTTGAGGAAAAGGCGGTTAGCAGATTATTGGATTTATGGGTTAAAAGTGCCATTAAGTCCTTCTTTTCCAATGTGTTTGATGGATTGATGCTACAAAATAAACGAATATATTGTTTGTGGACAAGCATTAGCCTAGTCTTTTTCTTTCTAATATCCTTAGCGCCAGTTACTTTTGCTCAAACTTCGGATACATTGCGTTCCAATTTGGACTCTTTGTTGGATCAATCTGACACCAGTCGCCTAGATTCAATTCCTAAGTCTCAAAACTTGCCCTATGTTTTATCTAAAGATGCTTTAGATGCAAAAGTAGAGCGACTTTCCACAGATTCTTCAATTGCAGATATTGCTGGAAACAAAGCGTTTTTATATGGAAATGCAAAAGTTTCTTTTCAGGAAATCAATTTGAATGCTGGGGTTATTGAGCTAGACTATGAAAACGACATCATTTTTGCAAGACCCATTCCAGATAGTACCGGAAGACTGGTCAACTTTCCTAAGTTTTCAGATGGGACCCAGGAATTCACTGCGGATAGTATTAAATACAATTACAAATCTGGGAAGGGAAAGGTCTACAATATGCGGACCCAGCAAGAAGATATTTATATCATTGGGACTGAAACTAAGTTTATCCGGGCACAAGGACCAGATACAACATTGAATGATGTTGTGAATACCAAAAGTGCCATCTTCACGACTTGTACAGCAGATGAGCCTCACTTTGGTATTCGGAGTAATAAAGTGAAAATCGTTCCCAATAAGCTGGCGGTTATTGGACCCTCCAACTTAGAGATTATGGGGATCCCAACGCCGGCTTGGTTTCCATTTGGTTTTATTCCGTTGAAGCAAGGCCGTCGTACTGGATTGATTTTTCCAAATGATTACGAATATTCTCCTCAGCTGGGTTTTGGTTTAAGAGGAGTGGGTTGGTTCTTTCCAATTGGGGATCATCTTAATTTAACCCTTACCAGTAACATCTATTTGAAAGGGAGTTATGGTCTGAATGTCAACTCCAATTACAGTAAGCGCTATAAATATACGGGTAGTTTGAATCTTGGGTTTGACTCCCGGAAGGTTGAAAATACGAGTGATGGTACATTTAGTCGTTCGAATGCCTTTAGTATTCGATATTCTCATCGCCAAGACCGTCGAGCACACCCGACCAATACTTTTGGAGGGTCTGTAAATATTCAAACCAATGGTTTTCAAGGACGGGTTAACAATGATGCTGCAAACGTTTTGAACTCCCAGTTGAGTTCCAACCTGAACTTCTCTAAAACCTGGGAAGATAAACCCATCAGTTTATCCGCAGGCCTCAACCACACCCAGAATAACCAGACCCGGCAAATGACCATTAATTTCCCAAATGTGCGTTTCCTGACTCAATCGATTTATCCCTTCAAAAAACCCGGTGGTAAAGAGACTTGGTATGAAAATACCGTAATTCAATACAATGGAGAATTGAAAAATCGGATCCAGACTGCCGACTCTTTATTGTTTCAATCTGAAACCTTAGAAAATGCCCAACTTGGCGTCAAACATCGAGTGAATTTGAGTAACTCCTTCAAGTTCTTGAAAAATTTTAACTTCAACCCAAGCGCCAACTACGAAGAGGTTTGGTATATGAAATCGATCGATAAGAATTTTGATCCTACTTTAGATTTTGTAGTTGATA
>CAXIDD010000303.1:0-6678 GCA_964021975.1 uncultured Saprospirales bacterium
TGAACCCTTTCTTAGCCCGAAACTTGTTCAAGCGATTCGATGCGTCAGCGGAATAGGTCCGAATGGTTTTTCCATTTTCATCTTGGATCATAAGGGCCATTTTTGCACCCGACTCAGGAGCTTCTTTTAGGTAGAAATGAAAATCGGCTCCATAATTACCTACATTAGTTCGGTAGGCTTTCCTAGGTTTGAATAAGTGTAGGTCTTTTTCTGCAATGGCCGGTGAGTATTGCTGGATAAGACTTAAGTCATCTAAAATCCAAAAGGCTCTTCCTTGGGTACTCAATACCAAATCATTTTCATGAATCTCCATATCGGTAATAGGGACATGCGGTAAATTCATTTGGAAAGATTGCCAGGTTTTCCCTTCATCCATTGAAATATACATACCGTACTCCGTTCCGGCATAAAATAAACCTTTTTTGACTGGATCTTCGGCAATGGCCCGTACGAAGTGATTTTCAGGAATCCCATTTTTCCCATCCGTGAGTAATTTCCAACTCTTTCCAAAGTTATTGGTCAAATAGATATATGGTTTGAAATCATCATTCCTGTAATTGTAAACGGCTACTACCGCCCGACCTTCTGCGTGTTCAGATAGTTCAATTTTATTGATTGTACCTTCGGCTGGGAAATTTTTAGGGGTGATATCTTGCCAACTTTGACCACCATTTCTAGTAATGCTTAGGTGACCATCATCAGAACCGGCCCATAGGGTTTGAGGGTCGTTTAGACTTTCCTCAAAGGCAAAAATAGATGAATAAACTTCAACGCCTGTTGCATCATGCTGAATGGGGCCACCAGGAATGCCCATTTCTTCGGCTAATTTATTAGTCAAATCAGGGCTGATTTTTTCCCAGGTTTGGCCATCATTAGTTGTTTTATGAACGTAATTACTGGTATGGTAGACTACTTGTGGATTGTGCCTGGAAATAGCAATTGGGAAGTTCCATTGCCAGCGATATTTTAAATCTTTCTGATTGGTCCCTTCGGTATAATGAGGATAAGCAGTCACCTGACGCGTTTGCCCGGTAGCTCGATTCATAATCGTAATCTCTCCACTGTAGCTTCCTGCCCAGATGATGTCTGGATTTTCTGGATGTACGCCAACGTCACCACATTCACCGCCGCCAATGGAGTACCAATGCTCGGTAGGTGTAATGCCACGTACATCCCTACTTGGTACCGTAATGGTCGAATTGTCTTGCTGCCCAGCATACAAACGATAAGGGAATTGGTAGTCAACACTCACTCGATAGAATTCAGAAGTTGGTTGATTGAGTTGGCTAGACCAGGTTTTCCCTTCATTCAAGGTAATGGTCGCGCCACCATCATTACAATGAATCATAATGTTTGGGTGGTTGGGGTTGATCCAAAGCCCGTGATTATCACCGTGCGGCACCCGAATTTGCTGATCAAAGTTTTTGCCACCATCGATGGACCGGTGAAAACGCACATTATTAGAGTAAACCGTATTTTCATCCGTAGGGTGGGCTGTCAAGTGAGAGTAATACCAGCCTCGCTGCCGCAATTGATGATCACGGTTGATTCTACTCCAACTATCTCCACCATCATCACTCCGGTAAAGTCCGCCAGATTCTTCCTTTTTGGCTTGAATAATCGCCCAAATGCGTTTTGGATTCGCAGGGGAAATGGCTAGTCCAATTCTTCCAATCAAACCAGTAGGCAGCCCTTTTGACAATTTGGTCCAGGTATCGCCACCATCACTAGATTTCCAAATGCCACCGTCTAGCCCCCCATCAATTAGTGTATGTGGTTTGCGCTCCGCTCTCCAAAAAGCTGCAAATATTTCCCTTGGATTAGCTGGATTGATGGCTAAGTCAATAGCTCCTGTTGTATCACTAACAAAGTGTACTTGCTCCCAGCTCTCTCCACCATCTTGGGTACGGTAGACGCCCCGTTCAGGATTCGGACCAAACATATGCCCCAAAGCAGCTACATAGGCGACATCTGGATTGTTTGGGTGGACAATGATTTTACCAATCTGTCCAGCTTCAGGAAGACCAATGTGCTTCCATTTTTTACCACCATTTTCTGATTTATAGAGCCCAATTCCTTGGGAGATATTTCCGCGTGGACAAGCAGAGCCCGTACCTACATAAATGACATTTGCATCTGAGGGAGCTACTGTAATCGCTCCGATAGTACCTGCCTTAATTTGGCCATCAGAAATGTTATTCCAAGAATTACCAGCATCTTCTGTTTTCCAGACACCGCCACCAGTGGCACCCATAAAGAAGGTAAAAGGTTGGGAAGGAATGCCTTCGATAGCGGTCGCACGACCACCTCGACTGGGCCCTACCGAACGGTAATTTAAATCTTCAAGAATAGGGATTTTACTAGATTGTGCTTCTAGCCAATTGAAGGAAGCAAGCAAGAGACAAAAAAGAAGGTTAATACTGAATTTTTTCATAAATCCGAAATTGAGTTTGACTAATTGAGTATAGTGGGCTTGTTTATTTTTATTTTACCAATAAAGATAAAATAATTGACTCTAGTTGCTAACTTTTGTATTAAAGCTTTTATATTTTCGTCTTCACACATTAAAAATTCGGATGATTATGAAAAATGTATACTTACCTATTCTAATTTGCCTAATGATAGGCAGCGCTATTCCATTAGAAGCGCAAGCACCAACCTACAAGAAAAAGAAAATCGAATCCCTCAAAAAAGAAGTAGTAGAAAAAGTGGGCGAAAGGGAAAAAATGGCCCAAGTGATGGTGGATAAGGTCTTTAGCTTCGCGGAGCTGGGTTTTCAAGAAACGGAAACCTCTAAATATCTAACCGATATTCTAAAAGAAAATGGTTTTGAGATTGAATACGGCATCTCTGGTGTTCCAACCGCCTGGTGGGCCAAGTGGGGCTCTGGAAAACCCGTGATCGCATTAGGAAGCGACTTGGATTGTATTCCTAAGGCTTCCCAAAAGCCAGGCGTTGCTTACCATGATCCTATCGTGGAAGGTGCACCTGGTCATGGAGAAGGGCACAACTCTGGTAGTCCATTGAATATAGTAGCGGCACTTTCTGTTAAGGAAATTATGGAAAGAGAAGGTATCCAAGGAACAATTATTCTATGGCCTGGAGTGGCTGAGGAGTTGGTAGGTACCAAGGCCTTTTTTACTAGAGATGGTTATTTTGACGAGGTGGACCTGTGTATTTTTACACACGTATCTAGTAACCTTTCTGTATCGTATGGTCAGGCACGTGGTACTGGATTGATTTCTGTACAATATACTTTTGAGGGAGAAGCGGCCCATGCTGCTGGTTCTCCTTGGAGAGGGCGCTCCGCGGCCGATGCTACCGAATTAATGAACATCGGTTGGCAGTACGCTCGCGAACATTTAGACCCTATTCACCGCTCGCATTCTGTGATTAATAATGGTGGGGATCAGCCCAATGTGGTACCTTCTAAAGCTTCCATTTGGTATTACTTTAGACACGTAACTTATCCTAAGATTATGGAAGTCTACGAGCGTGCCAATAATATTGCCGATGGTGCAGCACTGATGACCAATACCAAAGTATCTCGTAAAGTCCTGGGGTCTGCCTGGCCTCGCCACTTTAATCAAGTGATGGCCGAGACAATGTATGAAAATATCAAACAAGTAGGACTCCCAGAATGGTCAGAGGCAGATCAGGCTTTAGCAAAAGCAGTACAAGAAGAGGTGAATTCGCCAAGAGAAACAAAAGGATTAGCCACGGAGTTAAGTGAAATAGGCCGACCTGTACGTAATTTTGTAAGTGGAGGGTCCGATGATATTGGAGATATCTCTTGGAAACTACCGACTATCACCATGCGCTTCCCTTCAAATATTCCAGGTCTTCAAGGCCACCATTGGTCCAATGCTATCGCGATGGCTACACCAATTGCCCATAAAGGGGTAGTAGCCGGTGCAAAAGCAGAGGCCATGACTTTATTGGATTTTTATCTGAAACCTGAATTAGTAAAAGAGGCTTGGAAGTACTTTGAGGAGGAGCAAGGGATGAAGCAAGAATACATCCCAATGGTCACCAAAGACGATGCACCAGCCGTTTATTTAAACCAGGATATCATGGATGAATTCCGTCCAACTTTGGAGAAGTTTTACTATGATGAAACTAAATATAATTCCTACCTAGAGCAGCTAGGGATTGAGTATCCTACCATTAAGAAGGATAAATAGGTATAGGTGATACGCCGCAAAGAGAGCCAAAGGCGCGAAATTGTGTCCCTTTGAAGGGACCGACCTACTGACATCATGCGTAGCTTGATCGTCGGTAGGTCGAGGGATGAAAAAGCACGATGGTTATTTAAAAATTGGCACTTTAAATTACTAACCTATCAAAATAAATACCCTAGCGACATTCATTGTCACTAGGGCATTTTTTTCAATACTGGGTGTAAGCAGCCGTAAATTAAACAACAATAATGGCATCCGCCTCATCCAACCGCATCGAGCGGATGTATTTAAGGACTTTACCATCATTAGAGTCTAAGAGCACGGTTGAGCCCATCCAGATGGCTGAGATCGTCTGCTCTCTTACTTGTAGTTTAATAATTGGCATTTTGTGTGTGTTGCGGAAATACGTACGTAAAGACCTACGCCACTCCTCTTGTCTAGTTAGAGGGTCATAAGCCACTACCGTACAATTATCCACAAGGGAATAATGTAGGTTAAACATAGGGTGTTGGGTTTAATTTATCATGAATCAAGCACAAAAACAAAAACTTTTCAGTTTATCACTTTTGCACTTTTGTCACAATAATGTAACCCTTATGACCAACAAATAATTCCCGAGGATTGGATTTTTTGGGGCTTAAAAGTGTTAAAAAAAATAGCTTCTAAGGACGCTTAATGGCCTCTAGAATACCTTGGAAATCCGCTTTTAAACCTTGTTTTTGCGCATTAGGTAAAGCCTTAAATCGTTTTTGCCAAATGTATCGCTGTAATTGTTCTCTCCAGATAAGCGAACCGTAAGCAAGTGGTCCAATAAGTATGGCCATACCTAATAGCCACCATTGACCGCTAATCAGACTTACGATAAACCAGAAAATATAAAAGACTAGAAAGGTGCCTAGGTGTCCAGCGAGCATTACAGGGGAGTAAAACTCGGTGCGTTTGACCTTATTATCTGCAATGTTTTTTGCAATCCGAGATGGAATATAAACGAAAGCATAAGCGATCCATACCGGAAGGGTACTTAATCCAAAAAGTATTTTTTTCCAAAGTGGGAAATGAATGGGTTGGGCAATTACCTCAACAGGAAGCTTGGTGTTTTTTAAATCTTTAAAGAATTTTTGACTCATTTGTTGTAACTCCTTTTTCTTAGCCTCATCCCATTCTTTTACTCTTTGGGTAATTTGAATATCCGACTCCAGTAGGGCATTGTCTTTTGACAATACAGGAAAAATACTTTGGTAATTGACTTGTCCACGTTGTATTTGTTGTAATTGTTCTACCAAATACTCATCCTCTGGCTGCTCAATATGTACCAGGTTTTCCTTCATGCGTTCGGTGACCACTTTTCTCAAGGTACGGTCGAATGTTGCAAAATGATCTCCGGTTTCTGCTAGTATCTGGCGGACACTGATTGCCTCTCCACAGCTGACCATTATTTCGGAGCGGGGTCGCTCGGAGTAGGTATAACTAATCCCAACGGGGACAATATACAGGTCCTCCATATCCGGATGTTGTTGAAAAGCACCATAAGCCATTCTGGAGATCCCTTTTTTTACCGGACGCAAGCGCTTTTCATGCACTGCATTCCCTTCCGGGAAAATCATGATCGTTTTATTTTGCCGTAAGGCTTGATAACACGCTTCAAAGGATTCATAGTTGCTTTTTAAATCTCTAAAGTTGCCATCCCGCGCTCGAAAAATAGGGATCATATTGAGCGCACGCATTAAAAAATTGAAGATCGGTTTTCTGAAAAAATCCCCTCTGACTAGAAAAAATAGAGGACGCTTCATAAAAACTGCCATCACACAAGGCTCCATAAAACCAGTAGGGTGATTGGCTGCAAGAATTACGGGTTTATTCTTTGGGATGCGCTCAAAGTTGGCTAAAAAAATCTTCCGGTAGTACATCCAGATTCCAATTCTAGCAAACGGCCGAATAAAAAAATAAAAAAGGCCGGTATAAAACGGTAATTTTGATGTTTCTTGTTTGTCCATTAATGCTTTCTGCTTATGATGCCCCAAAATTAATAGTATTTTTGCAGAATGAAGCCTAAAAAGCATCTAATCGTTGTAGGAGGACCTACCGCAAGTGGAAAAACCAAGCTTGCTATCCAATTAGCACAGCATTATAACACGGCTATTGTCTCCGCAGATAGTCGCCAGTTCTATCGTGAAATGGCCATTGGAACGGCCAAACCTACGGCTGAAGAATTGGCTATGGCACCGCATTACTTTATCAATTCTTTAAGCATAGAAGAGCACTATAGTGTTGGTGATTATGAAAAAGAAGGACTGGCTATACTTGCTGAATTATTTGAGCAGAAGGATATCGTTGTACTAACTGGAGGCTCAGGTTTATACATTAATGCGCTTTGCCAGGGCTTAGATCAGTTTCCAGAGGTGCCAAAAGCAATCAAGGATCGTTTGGAAGCTGTTTACGCCGAGGAAGGTTTAGCACCTCTACAAGCCAAGTTAAAAGAAGTAGATCCGGCTTATGC
>CAXIDD010000304.1:0-6676 GCA_964021975.1 uncultured Saprospirales bacterium
TTAAATTCCCAGGCACATAATATCGCTTTTGCTAATAATGCTACGGATGCATATAGCCGTGCGCTTAGTGCAGTACCACTAAAAGAAGGGGATACCATCTTGACTACTCGCAATGACTATGTCTCGAATATCATTAGTTTTTTACAGCTCCAAAAAAAGAGGAACATCCATATTGAATTGGCTGAAAATGGAGAAGATGGAGCAGTGGATGTTCAGTCAATGGCCGATTTGATTGCCAAAAAACAGCCTAAATTAGTAGCGGTGACCCATGTGCCAACCAGTTCGGGTTTAGTGCAGGATGTAACCGCCATTGGGGCTTTATGTGCGGCAGCTGATACCTGGTATTTAGTTGACGCTTGTCAGTCGGTAGGACAATTACCCGTTGATGTACAAGCGATTCAATGTGACTTTCTCAGTGCTACAGGACGGAAATTTTTACGCGGGCCAAGAGGCACGGGGTTTTTATATGTTTCTGATAAAGCGCTAAAAGCAGGTTTAGAACCTTTGTTTTTAGATTTGCATAGTGCAGAATGGCTAGGTCCTCAGCAATATCGTGCCGTTGAATCTGCTAAAAGATTCGAAATATGGGAAAGGAATTATGGACTGATATTGGGGTTAAAAAGTGCCGTGGATTACTTCCTTAAAGAAGATGTCCAACTGATAAGTCAAAGAATTATTCAACTGGCCCAACTTTTACGAGAAAAATTAGCGCAATTTCCCAGTTTACAAGTTATGGAAAAGGGACCAGCTAAATCTGGAATTGTGACCGTAAAAGTAGCAGCTCACGAACCAATACCTTTCCAAAAAGCCTTACTAGCGGAGCGCATTAATACTTCATTGATCTACCAGGAAGGCGCACGTTTTGACCTGGCTCAAAATGACGCAGCTTGGGTCAGCCGAATGTCTCTCCATTATTATAATACAGAAGCAGAGATTAGACAATTGATACAAGTCTTAGAAAGCATCTTAGAGAATGTTTAAATTTTGAGCTCAAAAACAAATTTTAAACATACTCTTATAAATTCAAATACTTGCTAATGTTTTTACTAATTATCAACAGCTAAAATTTTAATTTCTACCCGTTGATTTTTGCGACGACCTTCAATGGTATCATCAGAGGCAATACGCTGGCGCTTACCATAACCTTTAAATTCTAAACGCCTAGAAGTGATCCCTTTTCGGGTAAGATAGTCCACCACGGCTTTTGCTCTAGCTTGTGAAAGTTTATCACAATATTCATCAGGTGGTAAGCCATTGGTATGCCCTCCGATTTCAATACGGACATCTGGATTTTCGTTTAGGAAATCATAAAGCTGATTGAGGGTTTCAAAGGATTTACTGCCAATGTCAGACTTATCAGCTCCAAAGTAGACCTGATTGGTTCGTACGATGGTCCCAGTCTTAATATCTTCCCGCTTAATCTCATTAAAAGCCGTTTCGATTACTTTGGCTTCTTCGGGAGCAGCAGTGGGCGTTGGCGTAGCAACAGGTGGATCGTTGGGAGTTGTAGTAGTTGGTTCGGGCTGAGTTGGTGGTTCTGGAGTTGCTTGACTTGGAGGAGGAACAACCGGTGCAACCGCCGGCTGGGTTACAGGGGTATCCTTGGGTACCTCTTCTGCAATAATCTCTTCTTCTTCGCAAGGTACTAACTTCAGATTGGAAGCATTATCTAGTAATAAATTCCCATTATATGGAAATAGAGTAGGTGTATTATAAAAAGCTTCGAATATGATATAAGTGAAATCTTCTTTTGGTTCTAGCTTGAGATTGTATTCTATCCAGCGTGTATGGATGATTAGGTTGGTCTCAGCGAGCATAGTACTACGTTCACAGCCTTCAAAACCACCGTATATCCTCAGTTTGGCAGCAGTATTGTAATTGGCCCGTTCGTCAGTTAATTTACTAACACTAATGTAAGTGTCTGAGCGGGCGAAAAAGATAGAGAATTCATGACCACTTCCGGCTACCATTGAGGTACTTAAAGGTTGAGCAACCTGCTCCCAGGTATCATTATCACGTACGACCATACCTAAGTAAGTATTTCCATCTTGGGGCCTTTTTACCACTGAAAAAGTACCGGTAGGATGGATATCTACATCAGATTCTCCAGCAAAGCCACAATTGAGCCAGCCACGTGGGGCCGTACTGTGTCTTGGAATATCTTCAAAAGAAGGGTTGGTTAGAAAAATGGTTTCTTCTTGTGCACTTGCCGTGAAAAAGGTAGTTAAAAATAGCACGGCAAGAAATAATGATGGCATCCTCATAGAAAATAGATTATCGTCAATTGTACGTTACTTAAAGCAGGTTTAAATCTCTTTTTTAAACAAGCTCTTAACGGTTTAATCCCTGAATTTGGTTTATCGTCAAATGAATTTCACTTAATATTCAGGGAATTTACTGTAAATCTTGTAATTATAAAAGGCTAGGGGCTTGGATTAACGTCCTATTAAGGACTGGTGTAGACGAATAACCAGTTATGGTGGAAGAGTAGAGGGTGCCAAAGTACCCTCTGCTCTGATAAAAACATAAATTTTATTTAAAAGCATTCAAGCCCGTAACATCCATACCCGTAATCAATAAATGGATGTCGTGGGTGCCTTCGTAAGTCAAAACGGTCTCTAAATTCATCATGTGGCGCATGATTGGGTATTCATTAGTGATCCCCATACCTCCATGGATTTGACGTGCTTCCCTTGCGATCTCCAAGGCCATGTGCACATTGTTGCGTTTAGCCATGGAAATTTGTGCAGGCGAGGCTTTGCCCTCATTCGCTAAAGTTCCCAAACGCCAAGCCAATAATTGCGCTTTGGTAAGTTCGGTGATCATCTCCGCTAATTTTTTCTGAGTCAACTGAAAGCCGCCAATCGGTTTGCCAAACTGCTCTCTTTCCATAGAATAACGAAGGGCAGAGTCGTAACAATCCATTCCAGCTCCAATCGCGCCCCAAGCAATTCCATAGCGAGCTTTTGACAAACAAGATAATGGTCCTTTTAAGCCAGCTACATTGGGTAAAAGATTAGCCTTGGGTACTCTGACATCTTCAAAAACCAATTCTCCGGTAATGGAGGCTCTTAAAGAAAGTTTTCCTTTGATCTCAGGAGTCGTAAAACCAGGCATGCCTTTTTCAACAATCAGACCTCGGATTTTACCAGATTCGTCTTTGGCCCAAACGACGGCAATATCCGCTAAAGGAGAACTCGTAATCCACATTTTGGCACCGTTCAGAATGTAAGCATCACCATCCTCTTTGATATTAGTTACCATCCCACTTGGGTTAGAGCCATGGTCTGGCTCCGTTAAACCAAAGCATCCAATGAATTCTCCACTGGCTAACTTAGGAAGGTACTTGCGTTTTTGTTCTTCAGAACCGAAACGATAAATGGGATACATAACCAAAGACCCCTGTACAGAGGCCATCGATCGGATACCGGAATCTCCTCTTTCTAGTTCTTGCATGATGATACCATAGGCAATTTCATCCATGCCCCCGCCACCATATTCTGTGGGTAGACTTGGACCATAGGCACCAATTTCAGCCAATCCTTTATATAGATGAGTAGGACAAAGGCCCTGCTCATAATATTGCTCGATAATGGGAGAGACCTCTTGTTTGACCCATTCTCGGACCGCATCACGTGCCATTAAATGGTCCTCACTGAGCAAATCATCAATTTGGTAATAATCGTGTCCTTGAAAGCGATCTTCGCGTGCCCGCTTTTCTATTTGCGGATTCGTTACATTTACCATAGTTTTCAATTATTTTCAACCGGAAGCCTTGGATTTCGGATGAATGTTTCAAAATTTGGTTAGGAATAATCGGAAGAGTAGATTTTAGGAAGTATTTTTACTCAGAAGTTTTTTTAACGACTTCAATTAAATAGACTCCAAATCCATTCTACAACGAATTATGCTGTAAAGGTATTGAATTCGGAAAGGAGAAAGTATAATTTTATGTCAAAAGTTGCTTTAGAAGGAATGCAGTTTTTTGCCTTTCACGGTTATTACGAGGAAGAGCGCTTGATGGGTACCCATTTTATCGTAGATGTTTACGTCGATACGAATTTCATGATGGCTGCCAGCACAGATGACCTGGGCGGGACGGTCAACTATGAGACCATTTATTTTATTTGTCGGGTGGAAATGAAGAAAACGGCAAAGTTAATAGAAACGGTTGCCCAGCGCATTCATAATAAATTGAGTGGGCTGTTCACTTCCGCTTCCGGAATTACGGTGCGAATTTCTAAAATGAATCCTCCATTAGGTGGCCCTGTCGCTCGCTCTTTTGTAGAAGTAGGCGGTGGCAGCAGTGCCGGAATCGGTGGAGGTATGGGCGGTTTTGGTGGTGACGATGAGGAGGAGGATTTTGGAGGGATGCCAGGTGGATTTGGTGATTTAGGGCTTTGGTAACAAAAGAAAAAATAAATTTATATAAAATGAAGGTAGCTATAATAGGTTGTGGAGCAATGGGGTCAGGAATAGCACAAATTGCAGCAGCAGCGGGGAATCCAGTATTGCTTTTTGATAAATACCCCTCTGCACTGGATCGTTCCCAAAAACAATTGCGTAAGCGGATACAGCAAGAGCAAAGTAAAGGGCGGATGTCTGAGGAGGAGGCCGAAACGATCATTGAAAATATGCGCTATTCCAATGATCGGCAAGATATTGCTGGTTCAGATATTGTGATCGAATCGATTGTAGAAGAACTAGAGGCCAAACAGCAGCTTTTTCGAGACTTGGAGCAAATTGTGAGCCCCGATTGTATCTTAGCTACCAATACTTCTGCGCTATCTGTAACTGCTATAGCCTCTGCTTGTCGGATTCGTCCGGGGCGCGTAATCGGTATTCACTTTTTTATTCCCGCACCGCAAGTTAAGTTGGTTGAAATAGTCCCCGCACTACAAACCTTATCACCAGTTACCAATTTGTCTCAACAGATCGTTAAAAAATGGGGAAAAACAACTGTTTTGGTAAAAGATAGGCCTGGGTTCTTAGTCAACCGAATTGTACGGCCTTATTATTTGGAAGCATTACGCATCCTGGAAGAAGGCGCCGCCGATATTGCTACGATTGATTGGGCCATGACGGAGATAGGACGTTTCAAAATGGGACCATTTACTTTAATGGATTACATTGGCAATGATATCAATTATAATTTTACCGAAAGTTTATATCAATCTACTTATAACGACAATCGTTACCAACCTTCTATCACACAGAAAAAATTAGTAGAAGCGGGTTATTTAGGCCGAAAAACGGGCCGTGGTTTTTATAATTATAAAGACCACTCCGGAAACCCTGCTCCTCGTAAAGAGGATGATTTGGGCCGCCAAATCCTATTCCGTATCCTGATATTATTGATTAATGAAGCAGCAGATGCGCTCTTTAATCAACGGGCTAGCCGAGAAGATATTGATTTAGCCATGACTACCGGAATTGATTTTCCAACGGGTTTATTGAGCTGGGCCGATGATATAGGAATCGAGGTAGTCGTACAGCATCTAGATCGACTTTATGGCTTGTACGGTGAAGAACGCTATCGTTGTAGTCCACTCCTAAGAAATATGAAAAAACGGGCCGAACGCTTTTATTAGAATTGACTAAAATATTTAGAACTAATTCTTTAGAAGTTGTTTACGCTTAAAAGCAATTCAAAAAATGACGATTCAGCACTCCACTGGAGCTTTAATAAAATTACAGCAACAACTAGAAGGCGAATTACACTATGATCACTTGTTAAGGGTCTTATACGCAACGGACGCTTCTGTTTATCGATCGCTGCCAATGGCGGTGGCTTTACCAAAGCATTCACAGGATATTAAAACCTTAATTCAATTCGCACATAAGCATAAAATTGCTTTAATCCCTAGGACAGCCGGTACCTCCCTGGCTGGTCAATGTGTAGGTGACGGTATCGTAGTGGATGTATCCAAATACATGCACCGAATTCTAGAATTAAATATTGAGGAACGTTGGGTCCGAGTCCAACCTGGGGTGATTCGAGATGATTTGAATCGTTACCTAAAGCCTTTCGGCTTGTTTTTTGGCCCCAACACCTCTACCTCCAATCGCTGTATGATCGGCGGGATGGTTGGTAATAATTCCAGTGGAACGACCTCCATTCAATATGGGACCACCAGAGACCATGTATTAGAATTGCAGACGATTTTAAGTGATGGTTCAGAAGTGATTTTTCACGATTTAGATCAGCAGGCTTTCGCCGAAAAACAAAATGGAGATCGCCTGGAAAATAAGATTTACCAACAATTAGCGAACAAATTGAGTAATCCGACGATCCAAGATCAGATCTTAAAGGATTTTCCCAAAGCAGGAATCCATCGTCGGAATACAGGTTATGCAGTTGATGAATTATTACATTTACAACCTTTTACAAAAGAAGGGCCAGCTTTTAATTTGTGTAAACTGCTGGCTGGTTCAGAAGGAACGCTAGCTTTTACCACCGAAATTAAATTGTCTTTAGACCCATTACCCGCACCTGAAGCAGTGGTGGTGGCCGCTCATTTTGATTCCATCCGAGCATCCACGGATGCTACCTTGATCGCGATGCGGTATTATCCGAGTGCTTGCGAATTGATGGACAAGATTATCCTAGATTGTACCAAAGGGAATTTAGAATATGAAAAAAATAGATACACCTTTAGTATTTGAAGGCAAAGGA
>CAXIDD010000305.1:0-6662 GCA_964021975.1 uncultured Saprospirales bacterium
ACCCAAAATTTAATTGGAAAATCACTGGAAGCAGCAATAGAATATAGCCAGCTCATGCTCAACATAGTTGATCTAAATCAGGATTTAAAGACCAATGACCCAGAATTATTAGCATTTGCAGCGGCCCGAGACTTTCCAGAACGCGCTACTTGTGCAAGCCTCTCTTGGGAAAAAACACGGGATTTTATTCAAGAATTAAGCACCTAGCAATTTTGTTTTGCTTATTTTATGGCAAACAAAACCAAAATCTATGCGCCCTGCATTTATCCTAATCTTTCTCAGCCTTTTTATTAATATAAATCTGGAGGCACAAAACAAACACCAACACAACCGAGCCATCCATTTCCCGGATGTTCCTGGTTATAAAACCATTGTTTGTGACTTTCACCAACATACCATTTTCTCTGATGGAAGTGTCTGGCCAGATATTCGTATACAAGAAGCACTACGGGATAGCATAGATGCCGTTTCCATGACCGAACACCTAGAATATCAACCGCATCGCGCCGATGTACCTCATCCAGATCGAAATCGCTCCCATGATATTGCAGTCCAAAATGCTCGAGCTTACGAGCTCTTGGTTATTAGAGGCGCAGAAATTACGCGAAGTATGCCTCCAGGACACAACAATGCCATTTTTATTGAAGACGCCAATAAACTTCTTATTGAAGATTCGATTGAAGTCTTTCGGGAAGCCAAAAGACAAGGTGCTTTTACGTTCTGGAATCATGCCAACTGGATCGCTCAACGTAAAGATGGGATTGCAAGAATGACCCCAACCCACGAATTCCTGATTAAAGAAGGCTTGTTACACGGAATTGAAGTAGCCAATGAAATGACTTACTCCGACGAAGCATTACAAATAGCCTTAGACTACGATTTGGCGATTATTGGCACTTCGGATATTCATGGTCTGGTGGATTGGCAATTTGATATCGAACACGGTGGTCACCGCCCCGTCACCTTAGCTTTCGCAACCGAACGTACGGAAGCAAGCCTTAAAACGGCCTTTTTTGAGAACCGCACCGTAGCCTGGTTCAATAATACTTTAATTGGTCGAGAAGAGGTCTTAAAACCATTGATTGAAGCCTGCCTGAGTATAGAAAAAGCAAATTATATTGGTACCTCCCAAATCGCCGAAGTCTCCATTATGAATGACTCTGATGTAGAGTATATTCTGCTCAACAAGGGTAATTATACTTTACATGAAAATGCAGATGTCCTTGTTTTACATCCCAATACCACAACCACTATTCAGGTAAAAACGGTAGAAGAGCTAACCGAATTTCATTTAGATTTTGAAGTATTGAATGCCGTAACTGCGCCAAAGCAACATCCAAATATTCAATTATTAGTAGAACCAAAGTAGGTGCCTAAAGTCATAGTAGCGATTGAGTTTATTGCTATGACTTAAGTAGGAGAGCAAATTAATTAATAAGCTATGATGACAGATTATTTTTGCGCTCCTACTTATCCAAATTGCCCGATACCTTTTGCCATTAAGCTTGCTAGCAAAGGAATAGTAAAAATGATCAATAACTCTGCGCGGATAGTCCATTTAATTGCTGAGGGGATAGTTACTAGTTCCTCGGCTGGCCCTTTGCGCTGTTTAATAAAAAAGATGGTCGGATAAATAGACAAAAGCCCCATTAGAATCGCCAAGCCTACTTTGGTATGAAAGATCCAATTTTGGGTATAATATTCCGCTGGCTTTCCTACGCCAAACCAAAGCGTTAGTCCTGCAGCGACCACTAAAATGGCACTCAAGCCATAAATCCCATCAATTACGGCCATCCGCTTGATCTCTTGGCGTGTCATCCGTGGTTTTAACAATAAATGTTCTGCTATTACGGAGCTGACTAAGCCAAAAATGGTAATAAAGTGAAAGTAGCGCGTGAATATTTCTGCTAGCATCGTATTGGTATTTTGAAAGCTAAACCCTATTTCGTGCTTAGAGTTCTCAAAAAATAAAAAAGGCACACTTTTTTCAAAGTATACCTTTAAATCAAAATGATACTATTTACAATTATGCAGTTGCTAAATTTGTAACGGTTGATTTTAAATACTTCCGGATTCCATAACTAGCGGCCACTCCTTCTCCAACTGCGAAAGCGACTTGTGCAATTGCTCCTTTACGACCGTCTCCAGCAGCAAATATACCTGGGATAGAAGTCTGGTGATTTTCATCCGTTATCACAAATTTTCTTTCATCTAAAGCCACTGTCTTTTTGACAAAGCCCGTATTAGGGATCAAGCCAACAAAAACAAAAGCTCCATCTGCTTTAATTAGTTGCGTTTCTCCGGTCTTAGTATCCTGGATTTTTGCACCTTGGAAAAGTCCAGATTCGTCACTGACAAATTCTATCGTTTGGCTATTGTGATGGACCTCAATGTTATCATGTAGCGCTAATTGATCAAGATAAGTGGAAGTAGCCGTAAATTGATCGGTAAGATTAATAAACGTAACCTTTTTGGCGATGCCCGCCAGATGCATACCTTCCTCCAAAGCAGAATTACCGCCACCAACGACAACAACTTCTTTATTTTTATAGAAAGCACCGTCACAAGTTGCACAGAAATGCACCCCGCTACCAATTAAATCCACCTCGCCGGGAATGCCTAATTTCCGGTAAGAAGAACCAGTAGCTACTACTACGGTACGTGCGTAATATTCCCCAATATTCGTTTCCAAACGGAAGCGACCCTCTTCTTTAAATATGCCACGCACATCGGTACCCTGGCGGATAATGGTGCCTAATTTTTGGGCTTGATCCGCCATTTTTTGCATCAATGCTGGTCCAGATATCACTTCAAAACCTGGATAGTTTTCAATTTTATCGGTGAGGTAGGCATTACCGCCAATATTTTTCTTTTCTAGAATCAGGGTCGAAAAACCATCCCGTTGTGCATAGATAGCGGTCGTTAATCCTGCAGCTCCAGCACCTATGATGACACTATCATAAACCGTCTTATCTTCTATAGCTTCGATGCCTAAAACAGATCTAAGAATGCCATTATCCGGATTGGTATATGGCTCGCCGTCGATTAAAAGAGTTGGAATAATTCTTTTGCCTTTATTGATTTGCTCTACCAGCTTAGCCGCCTCTGGCTTAGCATCGACATCTACGAATTCAAAATCAACTTGATTTTCCTTTAAAAAAGCTTTAGCACGGTGACAATCTGGACACCAATCTGCTCCGAATAACTGAATAACTTGCATCTTTCTATGTATTTAGTTGTGTACTTTTAAATTACACTACAAAGATGCAGGATCAACTTGGAGGGATAAATGGACAAAAGTTCTTCTTGCTTGTACAAAAAGATAGGATAGTTGTATGCTATTTAGAAAAAGTTTAAATTTAAAAAAGTCAAAATTTATAATAGTGAATCAAATAAGGATTTTAAAAAGCTTAAAAGAAACCGAAGAAGAACTGAAGGAAAAATTCCAGATTCTAAGGATTGGTGTATTTGGCAGTTATTCAAAGGGAACTCAAACCGAGGAAAGTGATATTGATTTGATTTATGAATTAGAAGAAGATGCAGTAATTGGTTTTAAAGAAATAAACGATTTAGAACAATACTTTAAAGACTTATTCAAGATTGAAAAGGTTGACTTAGTTAATAGTAAATATGTAAACCCTATCATAGAGGAAGAAATCAAAAAGTCTGTTATATATGTATGAGAAGAAAAATGTCACCTATGTATTAACGATACTAGAAGCAATAGAGAAAATATACATATATACTCGAGGGATTCAAACTGCTGAGGTGTTTTATGAACAAAATGATCAGTTAGAATTCAATGCCTGCCAAACTTTATTGCTGGTAATTGGTGAAGAGTCTAAAAAAATTGACGAAAACCTAAAAAGTGAACATCAAAAAATCCCCTGGAATTTAATATCAGGAATGAGAAATAGAATAGCTCATGACTACAGAAGCATTGATCCGAATATAACTTTTGATATAGTCCGAAATTACCTGCCCCCACTAAAGTCAGCATTAATACTGATGTTAGAAAAAATAGACTTTGAGGAAGACTTTCTTAGGAGAATAGTTGATACCAATTTCTATAGACACTTGAAATATCTCGTAAAGTAGCCAGCAGATAGCCGAAGTTTTCAAACTTCGGCTATCTGCTGGCTAGCTTTTCTTAGCTATCATTCAAAAATTGACTCTAAATACTGCTTAGGAGATTGACTGGTGGCCTTTTTGAAATACCTGGAAAAGTAAGCTGGATCTTCAAAGCCTAAATCATGGGCAATGGATTTAATGGATTTTTCGCTGTAGCGTAAATCCCTTTTAGCTTGCAATATGATTCGATCTCGTATCACGTTAATTGGCTTTGTATATCCTTCCGCTTGCAAGCGCTTACTTAAAGATTTGGGCGATACACCTAACATAGAGGCGTACTCACTAACAGCGTGTTTTTTACGGAAAAACTTATCCACCGAAGCGATGAAGTCAGCAGTAAGTTTATTGTTGGTGCTGCTTACTTTTTGAATGGGCTCTAATTTTCGAAGCGCTGCAATCAAAACCATCCTTAAATAGGTTTCAATCAATTCTTGATGTCCTGGCCCAGGATTTTCTAACTCTTGGATCATTTGCTCAATCCAGTTTCGAAAGACGGGGGCATCCGCCTCATCCAGCGGAATCATAGTTGCCCGATGAACATTGTTGAACAATACACCATTACAAGCGATGGCTTTTCCGTGGGTTTCAACGCAGTAAAATTCTTGATCAAAACTTATTTGATACGCGGATTTAACTTTTTCTGCTTCAACTTGTAGGACTTGTCCTGGTGACAAGAAAAATAAGCCCGCTTTTTCAATCGAAAAAGGCTTAAAATCAATTTGATAGGTACCGCTTCCATTTTCTATCCAATAGATTCGATAGTATTCAGCTATCTTATTTTCGTTGACGATACACGCAGTATCCATCTCAATGGCATCCACTGCGAAATGAGGCCCCTTGGTTTCCAAGGTATTGGCATTAAATTGGTAGCTATTTACTTTTTTGATCGCCATGTGCTTAGTAATTGCTCGTTTTTACAACCTAATAGTTCGAGACATGGTTGCACAGCTTCTTAAAATTGTACTGGAATGTATGCTGGGTTACATCTTGTAAGTTAAGGTTAGGGCTGGATCGTCCATCTAATTGATGTATACCTCATTCTTTCCAAAACGGAATATTAAGCCAATTAGTTTCGTATTCTTTTCCACGCCAATTGTAGTCGGTCCATCGTAATTGGAGAAGGTGTTCACTAGCTGCAATGGAATCCGTATCTATATAAGCAATAAAACCACGCTCGGTCGTTTTAGGCAATTGATGCTCAAACCATCTTAAATCTTTTAAGGTATCTTGATCAATAATCACCGTAAAGAAATCTGCCAGCGCAACTTTATGCAAACTATCTGTGTATAACTTTTTTGCCCAGTAATTTTCTTGTTTCAAGGTATCTAAACTACTATTATTCAAAGGGACCTGATACTTTTGAAAATGTCGCTTTAAGGATTTATCCATAGAATTCCAATAGGGTACAAACACCCACATATAGCGGTCTCTAACAATATCAGAACTAATACAACCTTCTAAAGCAAAACTGTTCTTCTCTGGAAGGGTATTGAAATAGTTGTTGAACTTAACTTCATTAGCTATTGGAATATTTAAAAAATCCCGTTCTTCCATTGGGTCATAGTTAAAAAAACCATTGCTATTAAGATAATCCCCAATTTGATTAATAGACAATAGTAAACCTACCCCGAAATACAATAAAACTAGGGTCTGAATTTTCCAAGTTTTGATATTCGAAGATAAAGTTAGCCAAGCTCCTTTATATAGAAAAGCTAAGGAAAGGTAGTCCATCAATTTAAAGAGTCGTCGACTCCATTTTAAGGCATTTGGGCGATTAATGAGCAAGCGGTGCATCAATCGCTCAAAAGTACCAAGCACAAAAAGCATGAAAATTAAAACCAAACTATATTTAAACGCAGCAGTATCTAAAAAACTGTAAAAAGGGATTTTACTAATTAAAGTAGCTATGATCAACATTAGAAGCAATACGCTAACCGAAATTAAGCATAATAAAATAGAAAGGGAATAGGTCGTATTACACGCCATTTCCAAGCGATCTAAAATGGCTCTTACCGATAATTGCTTGCTTTTTTTCTGTCTATACCAATCACCATCTTTGGGATGGTTTTCATTAATTCCATTTGGAAAGCTCGCATATATTCCTATATAAGCTACCCAGATAGACCTTAGCAATAAATTAATGGTAAAACCAATTAGCAGCAGTCTAGTCAGCATATAAGCACCCAAAAGATAAAAGACTAAATAGTCTGTCAGCCCAATCGACTCATATGCAATGATAAAATATTGTTGAAAGAAGGAAGGCAATTGATAAAGGGTATAGACCACACCACCTGCAATCAGCATTTCGATTTGCCAACTATTGCTTTGGAGTTTTTCGAGCCACTCAGGATTTTCGCTTCTTTTAAACATCTACTAATTCTAGTCTTTTTAGTGATTTCTATAAAAATAAGCATAGAAAACGAAAATGATCAGTTTATTGAAAAGCATTTTAGTCAAATACAATTTTATTATCTTAGCGAAAATTCGCTATAAAAATCAAGTTATGAACCTTTCTACTAGCCCAAAAGCCC
>CAXIDD010000306.1:0-6655 GCA_964021975.1 uncultured Saprospirales bacterium
TTTAATCATCACCGCTTGGTGATTTTATGATTAAATAAGATCATGCTCATTTCATGTTCTAATTATTTGATGTTCTCGAATGATTACGATTACAAAGTAAAGGCGGATAAAACACAAAAAGGGCGAGCCAAAAACGAAGCTATACGAACGAAAAACTAAAAAGCTTAATGAAAACCTAATAGAGTAGCACAAGCTCTTAATTTGAGCTATTATTGGGATATGAAAGGTTCTTATCAACATTATCAATTCCTTGCCGGAGGGGCCATCATCCTCTTTTTATCACTGGTACTTTTGCAATTGAATTGGCTGCGAAAAGCGATTTACTTCCAACAGGAAGAAATTCAGCAGAAGTTACAGCGCTTAGTGCCTGATATGGCTTTGGCTATTAATGGTATTCAACACGAAGCTTTTCATGGGCAAAAGCAAAAATTGTTGGCTATCCCTATCGATTCTTTTGAAGCTAAGATAACAGAGGTATTAGTACAGGAGAACTTAGCTCTTGACTTAAGTTTTGCCATTTACCAAGATACTGTAGACGGAGTGTTTATCAGTAATGGAGAGGACTCCTTGGTTTTACTTGATTCCCCAATAAAATCTTGTTTAAGCTGTATTGTATCTTTCTCTATAGTCAGGGATATGGAACAAAAAGCAGGCGAAACCGATGAGGCGTTTAGGAATCGGATGATGGAGAATGCTCAATTTCAGTATTTTAGTCCGGTTGATAAACTAAAGGCACAAAACGGATCAGTCTTATGGTTGGCTATTTATTTACCCAACCCTTTGATGTACTCCGTCAAAGCCTTAATTTATTTATTCGTTTTGAATGTAGCAATCTTGGGTTTATTGCTAGCTCTTTTTTATTATTTACTTCGAGCTTTAGCACGACATAAGCAATTGAGCCAAGTCAAAGATGATTTTTTTAACAACATGACCCACGAGTTTAAAACGCCACTGAGTTCTATTCGATTAGCGTCCAAAGTTCTGAAAGAAAGCAAAGCCAAGGAAAAAAAAGAAGTTTATTATGGATTGATAGAAAAAGAAACCAAACGCATGGAGCAGCAGGTGGACCAACTGTTGCAGCTTTCTTTATTGGATCATAAGGAATTGGCATTCGCCGCTCAGGACATCAATTTACAGGCGATCATAGAAGAAGTACCGCAGCGTTTAAAATTGTTGTTACAGGAAAAGCAGGCCCAGTTGACGCTGGAATTAGATCTGGAGGATGCCCAAATCAAAGGGGATGCAGAGCACCTTTCCAATAGCCTTTGTAACTTGGTAGAAAATAGTCTGAAATATTCGGATACACAGGTGCAAATTTGGATTTCAGCGTATCGTCAAAAAAATAAAAAGATTATTAAAATACGGGATAATGGACCAGGAATCAATCCGAATTTCCAACAAAAAATCTTTGAGCGCTTTTTCCGTGGGCAGAAAAGCAATCAATACCGTGCCCAAGGTTTTGGCATTGGATTAAGTTATGTCAAAAGTATTATTGAAGCGCACCGAGGTACGATCCGTCTGAATTCAGCTTATCAGCAAGGTTGTGAGTTTATCATTGAATTATAATTATGCAAACGATACTTTTATTAGAGGACGATCCCAGCTTTGGCTATATTCTTTCTGAATATTTACAGATGAAAGACTTGCCAGTTACCTGGGTGAAAACAGCCGAAGAAGCCCTGAAACAACTCGAACGCCAATCTTTTAGATTAGCAATTTTAGATATTATGTTACCTGGAATGAGTGGTTTTGAACTAGCAGGTATTATTAAAAAAGACCACCCAAGACTGCCATTTATTTTCTTAAGTGCGAAGTCTTTAAAAATTGATCAACTGAAGGGCTTCCAACTTGGTGCTTTTGATTACATCACCAAGCCAGTTGATGAAGAATTGCTAGTGGCAAAAGTCCGCGCTTTATTGATGCAGCAAGGCTCCTCTAAGCAACAAAATCAAATGTATTCAATCGGGACCTATATGTTCTACCCCGAATCCTTCCAATTAGAACACCCAACTTCCAATCGAAAATTAACCGCCCGAGAAGCGGAGCTACTACAGTTACTTTGTCTACATCAAGGTCGCTTGATGTCTCGTAAAAAAGCACTGTTACAAATCTGGAATTCTAATGACGAATTCAGCCGCAAGAGCATGGATGTCTTTATCTCTCGCCTACGCAAATACCTTTCTGAAGATCAAAATATTGCCATTGAAAATGTACACGGGAAGGGCTTTATTTTGCATGCTTAATGAACTTTGAGATGCTATAAATTGGCAAGAGGTGATTTTAGGTGGGCTTAAGTGAAAATTAATTTCTATTTTGACATCAAAATTAAGTCTTTTGACCCAACAATTACCGATTAATGAAAAAACTCCAAGCACTAAGCCTTTTCTTAAGCCTATTTTTTACAACCACTTTATTGGCACAAGATTGTGATTGCGTACCCAAAGACAATTATCAATATGTCGAGTATAAAAGCCGCTACCGGACTCTAAAAATTCCCGTAGAATGCGACAGTCTTTTCTCTATGGAAATCATTAATGATTTTCTCAATTTTGGAGACATCTATTACGAGGTAGCTCAGGACTTTTTCGGTTGGGAGTTCCTGCATCCCCGTTCTTTAGAAACGATTGTTAATCCTTCTCTTGGTGGGGCGGGCACAGGTACTGGTGGTACTGGCTATGGCATGTCTTATTTTGGTATCAACCTGGATGGTTTTGATCGAGATGCTTATGCCGCTGCTTATGATCGTAATGGTACTATCATTCATGAAGGAATCCATCGCTGGGATTTTAGAGGGCAGAATTATTTTCAAGGACCAGATATTGCTCACCCTTTAACAGTAGGTTTACAAGATTATCTCGGTTTTAAAATGGGTATGAATATCTTCGGTTTGTTTCAAGAGACCACCGCAGGTTATTCCAGTGACCTGGAAATTAAAAGGCGGTTTAAATACTTCTGGCGTCGGTATCTCAGTCGGCCTGAATTAGACTGGGATTATTACTTCTCCAGAGGTCAAAGTAATCAAGATATTTTTGAATTGTCCCCTAAGCCGGAGGCCTACGAGCGTTTAGCCATTCAGGGCGCTACCTTATTGGCGATTTACTTCATGCACGGCGAAACGGGGCTACGGGCCATCTTCTCTCAAATCGATAAACTACGCAAAGAAGATCCCACTTGGGATCAAGCTTTCGGTCGAGATGAAGTTAGAGAACGACACATCAAAATGTTTGGAGATGGCTTACAGTTGGACGTATCGGATTATTTTGATTATTGGAAATATCCAATCTCTACCGAGTTGCGAAATTACTTGGGCCAATACCCCAAAAGCCCTAAGATTCAGGATTTGGATGGGGATGGATTTTCACCCTTACAAGGGGACTTTGATGATGACGATAAAACTTCTTACCCCGATGCTCCTGAATTATTGGACGGCCTGGACAACAACCAAGATGGGCAGATTGATGAGCAAGTCCATAATGAACAAAACGGGGATTTTCCCAATTCCGGATCAGGCACAAGGCTTAGTTTACCAGTCCTTGTCCAGGGAAACCTGGCAACGCTTTCGGATTCAGATGCTTTTAGTATTTCTATTCCAGAACGTGCTTATGTGACCGTCGTATTTACTGCTTTAAATTCGGATACGGTTATTCAATACGGCGATTACCAAATTGGTATTTTCGATGGTGTTTTACGTCGGAATGGCGATTTCTATATGCGTCAAGATGTACAATCTGGTGAAAATAATCTCCACCGAAGTGAATATTGGGAGCCTGGTGAATACGTCTTAAGTATTGATGGCCTTGACGGCCAAACCTGTCCTGGTGATTATGAATTGCAAATATTTGTAAATGACCAGAAACCAGTCGTTTTTGAGAAAAATGGATTTGAATACGAACACCATGTTTACAATGGATTGAATCCAGACCCTAATTTTGATGTGAGCCAAGTCAAGGGTGTATCTCTAGCAGAGGCTACTGCGCTGAAGTCACTCTATGAACAAAATGGAGGAGAAAATTGGGAGAATAAACTGGGCTGGTTAGCCACCGAAGATGTCTGCTTTTGGCGGGGATTGAGTTGTGACCGAGCCGGATTAGGTAAGTTAGCTCTAAATTATGAAAGGGCCATAGAAGGTCCCATCGACGCTTCTATTTTATCAAGTTTAAAGAACTTGCGAGAATTTGACCTGGGAGGAGCTAATTTCCAGAATCAAGCGCTGGAAGACGCTTTTCAAGATTGGCGCAATTTATCCATGTTCCGTGCTTCTGGTAATAATATTCGGGGCCCCTTGCCTACTTCTTTGGGGAACAAAAAGAAATTATGGTTTATAGAACTAAGGAGTAATCAATTCGAAGGAAGCATCCCTGATACTTGGTCGGGTTTAGAAAACCTTAAATACCTCGATATCGTGGGCAATGAAGTCAACGGCGCCCTACCCAGAGATTTTCATCAATTAGAAGCATTAGAAACCTTTTATTTCGATCAAGGTAAAGTCTGTGTTCCTAACCAAGCCGTCTGGAATTGGTTGCAAGAAATACCGGAGACCAATGGACGTAATTTTCAGCGTTGTAATGAAGTGCCTAGTGGCATTACGATGTTGACGCCAATCGACCAGGTGTACGATTTACAAACAGCTCAAACCGAGACGATCAATTTTGATTGGACCGAAAGTCAAGATCCAGAAAATATACCCATTTCCTATACTTGGGTTTTAGCCAACCAGATAAATATTGAGGGCCAAGATATAATCGCTCCCATCCTGCAAATAGAGGTTAATGATCAAACAAACTTCACCTTAACCAAAGCAGCTCTGGCCGATAGCCTCTCCAACTTAGGTTTTGGCGATAGAGTTAAGGACTTTTTCCATTATGCAATTGCTTCTGATGGAGACTGGATTGTCTCAACTGATACCATAGCGATAGAATTGTCTTTGGCAGCGCAGAATTGCTTAATCAAAGGTGAAATTATTACAGAATCTAATACTTGTTTTATCCCTAATTCTGGTAAAGCAGAAGTGCAATTAAGCAAGAGCTTCGGACAAGTTCGTTATAATTGGAATAATGGTGCTTCGGTTGCCAATATCAATAACTTAAGTCCTGGAAACTATGATGTAGTTGTAGAAGACCAAACAGGTTGTCAGAAGATACTTTACGGCTTTGTACCCGTTTCTAAATTAGCTGTTGACTTGGATCGAACGGAAAACTTAGTGGAAGCTAAAGTTAATGGCGGTACTGCACCCTATACAATTGCTTGGAATGATCAAGAACTGGGTGTTTCTCGTTCTTTGCCCCAGGAGGAAACTTATTCTATGGTTGTAATGGATGCTCAGGGATGCCAGCAACTGATCTTATCTCCACCTGTTTTGAGGACTAATAGCGGTCAAACGAATAGTAGTTTTATTGCACATTGGGATAAAGTACCAAGTGCCAGTGGCTACATCGTTCAAGTAGCCACTGATCAAGATTTTAATCAATTACTCGAGGCTTATGAATACGTCCGAGTGGGAGCTATTGATTGGTTAGAAATTGAGGATTTATCCAATTCCCAGACCTATTTTTATAGAGTTGCAGCTTATAGTGCAGACGCACTTTCCGATTTTTCTAAAGCCAAAACCATTCAATTAGATCAAGAATCCTGTAATTTATTCCTTACGGGAAATACCTTGGATATTGTTCGGGGAGGTAGAGAAAATGGAGCTATTGAGGTATTCGCTTTTGGTGGAAATGGGAACTATACCTATCAATGGTCAGATAATGGTTCCGGTAGGGAACGCAATAACTTAGCAGAGGGAAGCTACACGGTAACTGTTACCGATTCAGAGAATTGTACGGCCATTCAAACGTTTGAAATGAAGCGTATAGAACGCTATGCCATTGGTAACTTAGTTTGGCACGATCGCAATCGAAATGGTATTCAAGAACCTGGCGAACCTGGTATTCCTGATGTCAAAGTCTATAGATGGCAAGACAATAATCGTGATGGAATTCCCGAAGGAGGAGGTGTCGTCCAAACTGATGAAAATGGTATTTGGCGTCACGAGAACTTAGATCCAGGTTCCTACCTGATTTTTGTTTGGGAAGTGGATAATTTTGATCCTGGCGGCCCACTTTTTAATATGGTGAACTCTCCAGGATCACTCGATACCAATAATGATTTTCCTACGGATGATAATGGAGAGCCAGGTGCCTTCAACAATCCACTTCCTGGCGGCTCCGTCGCCTCGAAATATATTGTACTAGAAGCCGGGGAGGAGCCTTTACAAGATGGTGATCCTTTAGGCGGCCTGTTCAATCAAGATCCAAGTGGTAATATGACCGTTGATTTTGGTTTCTTTAATAAAGACGAATGTCCAGATATGACGGCTCGTTTCGAGGGAGATTTATTCGTGTGCGATGATCAAAGTTTAGGAGATATTTCGGCGGTAGCGCTGAATGCTATTGGACCGGTCCGGTACCAATGGAGCCCTGAAAACCAAACCTCGGATTTGAAGCAAGTTGGTGTAGGAACTTATAGCGTTTTGATTACAGATGATGTGGGTTGTAGCCAAACGGTAACCACTCAAGTACGTAGCCTGCCCGAGATAGAACTCAATGCCCTAATTAGTAATGAATCTGTTAGTGGTGCGCAAGACGGAGCGAGTCAATTGGTATACAGCTTGCTG